>CAJJAQ010000001.1 GCA_905182095.1 uncultured Pseudomonadales bacterium
ACAGTCCGCCTATAGTTAAGCTGTTAAGCTGTTAAGCAGATAAACAGCTAAGCAAATAAGCGGGGCAGGTGCGTCAATTGATCAGCAAACAAAAACTGTCAGCAATCACTAAAAACGACATAACCAATGTCGGGTGCCGGACCATTCAGCACTGTCCGATAGACTTGCTCGACGTTGCTCAGGGGAGCCTCTTGAATTGAAACCCAGTCGTCTACTAAGGCAAAAAATGCGGCCGTTGCCGCAGCTATCTTCTGCTGATAAACCTCGGGGCCGAGCTCTTTGTTGCGCTTAACAATTTGGCTTGGGGCAAAGAACATTGTCGGCGCAGCGCCGGGTAACGATGCGGGATCCTCTCCTTGCAGGGCGTCCCAGTGGGTAATGCCTACGCCGCAGCTGTTTACAAGGTTATCTCGCAGATGATGGTGGACACGCGCAAGAACGTCTTTGTTGCCTGCCATATCAATGTAGGCGCTGGGCTCCCTGGTCAGTTTTTCTACTTCTTCGTAGCAAAGCACTTCATCATAGAGGCCTAAATTTTCTACAAAGCCTTTGTTGCCTTGGGAGGTTAAGCCGACCACTTTCTTGCCACCGCGACGCTGAAGCATGAATGCTAATCCAAAAGCTGTCTTACTTGATGCGCTGCCCAAAATGACAGTGTCAGCAGCAAAAAACTCGTTATCGGCGAAGTAATCATCCAGCACAAATGAGGTAGTGAACAACGGTCGATACACCATGGTGTGATTCTCGAACTCGGGTGCGAATCCGTTTTCAGGCGATACTAGGCTGTATTGGTTATAGACCACCGGTAACGCAGCGCGGTGCTCGCTTGCGTCAGCAAATCCGCGCTGGGTGACTTTTGCAGGTTTCACTATTAGCGCTTCGGACATTGGGAAGTAACCGTAAAAGCGCTGGCCAATTTCGACGTTGGGGTGATCACTACTTGTTACCTCGCCAATACCCCACACTGGTATGCGCCCCCAATCACCCTCTGCTGGAAAGAACTGCCAGTATCCTATGATGTCACCTGCAACACCGTAGGTTATGTTGTTTGACGTAAGCGCAAATTTCTCGATGCGGAGTACTATCTCACCGCTTTGCGGAACCAAAGGTGGCGTTTCTATCGTTCTAATTTGATTTAAATCATCACGTAAGACTTCAAAGTTTGCTGACATGTTGGGGTTCCATCGCTATTGCGCCCATATGACCACTGCGCAGAAGAGAGATCAGGGCTTCAGGAAAATATTCTGCACCGAATTCCATGTTCCGGCATGATGATCTCGCGGTCAATCATTCCTTCGCTTACATAGATGGGGTCAAACTATAATTGTTTTAGCGTAGCCTTCAGAACAGATGGGTAGATGTTTGCTGTAGCCGATTTTTTCGCGTTTCACCCCTTATAAGGGTCCCCTGCTTTCTTGACTAACTGAAGTTCTACGCCTTAGAAACCTCGCCAGACGATTGACTAACTATTGATGTTATTAATGGATACAAATCTCCATAGTCCATTACGATAGTGGTCCGTATGCGGCGCCCGCATGCTCATTCATTGGGCTGTACTGGGCTGTGTGAGATGAATTCATAAGGGGCGACTGTAATGTTAAAAGATTCTTTGGCGGCAAGAAGCGGGTCTGGACGTTTAGCCGGAAAAGTCGCGGTTGTAGTTGGCGCTGGACAATCCGCCAGCTCTGCACCCAACGATCATATAGTTGGTAACGGTCGCGCTGCTATTTGCTCGCTAGGGTGCTTGGGTGTTGGTGGTAGACCGTGATCTGGTGTCGTTACAAGAAACCGAAGATCGTATAACCCGCGCAGGTGGATCAGCGAAATCACTGATTGTGGACATCGCCGTGGAGGAGCAAGTGGCGAAAATCGCCCCTGCGTGTATAGAAGCCTTTGGCTTTATTGATATTCTTCACAACAACGTGGGTATTGGTACAGGCGATGGCGGCGTGACCAGCCTAGATCGTGAGGCCTGGGAGCGGATATTCGATGTCAACGTGACTGGTATGCATCTTACCTGTAAGCACGTAATTCCAGCCCTGTGCGCGAACGGCGGCGACACATGTCAAATTAATGCTCGGTACACTATTAGGAAACAATTACTGACAAATTTTTTTCTTACAAGACAAAATTCAAGCGTCCGTTGTGGTTGAACGACACCCAATCATCCTTTTCCCATACACTCCGAATTTATTTGCTCGCTCCCTTAAAACTGTGCGCACAAAATTAAATTAGTGGCATATTTGTGCAGGAAACTCGGTAAACTATTGGTATACATGAATGGGCGGTTGAATTTCAGAGAGCGAACTCCGCACTTTGCAATGTAATTGCTATTCTGCACTTTTAGTGCAAGTGGTTAGATGTTCTTAACGTTTGCAGGTTCCACGAGTACTCGTTCTGGGTGTTGGGGCCGATTTCCGTAAGCGCTAAGTTGTAAACTTTTAGTAACTAATTTTGGAGATTATCAATGCTCAAACCGCAACTCGCAAATATTCTATTTTGGCTGTCGTTAACGATTGCTTCACCCGCTATGGCATTTTTTAAGGTGCAGAATACGGATTTTCAGGCAGATTTTTCCGGTGCAACGGCCTATGAAACAAAGTCGTTGCTTATGAAGTTCAATTACAAAACCCAAGCTCTGAATATTGGGCCTTATACAGGTACTTGGAAAAATAGAAAGTCGTCTAGTAAGTTTATGGGGTTCGGCAAAACAAAATCGTCTACCGATATAACTTTGATACATGATACTTATGGTACTTGGACTATTTTTTGTTCTGGCGTTCTGAAGGAATTTACAAATTCTTATGGTATGACTTCTGGTCGCCAAGGTGCAATAGACTATCAGTGTGTCATGCAAAGTGGCGAACAAACTGCGGTGCTAGTTGTGCTGCCGTTCAAAAAGCCGAAATTCTCCTTGGGACCGCCAGTAGAAAATCGCAAAGTTATTATCACGTTGCCGGACGGTAAAGAGCTTCAGGGAACTTCGTTGCACACTGTTGTTGGAAAAAAACGCAAGAATCCGAAACCCATCGGTTACAAAATTTCAAATGGAACAGTAGCGGTGGGTGGAACGGGCTTCTATGAGAAAAAGAAAGCTATCTTGGTTGCGGCTGATGTCGTAGGTACTGCGGACGAGCATTTTGTCTTCATGGCTGGGTTGGGTCTTGAGTTCTTTAGGAAAAACGATGTTAAATCTCAGTAGGAATAGCAGTTTTAGAGTTGATGGACTGTCATTGCTATTAGCAATGTTGACTAACGCACCCAGAATCTCATAACGCAGTGGTGCTGGCACAGCAATGTGCTAGTGCCAGTCCACAGTAAATCCCTTTATCTTTTACAAAAACCTTTGAGATGGTTGTGCCGACGATCGTCACCACAGGTATGGGCGTGGATCAGTACCTGCTGCTGCTTAGAATTTGCGTTTGTGCTATTCAGATGCAGAGTCGACTGCGCAATTTTTCGCCGCGCTTACTCGGCTTATTGACTCGTACTTACCTTTGATAAGCGCGAGCTGGCTAGCGGTTTCGGAATTGCCTTGAGTGAACAACAAGGAAGAGTTACCCAATAACATCCCCGTTGCTAAACTTATCCCTTGGTCCTTTTTTCTTTCTGAGCGTTGCTGACCGGTAATTTTCAGAACGCTGTCTTCAATTTTTATGTACTCGGCTTTTATCTGGTCACACGTCATGACTTTGAATACTTGATCAGGATAAGGTACGGCAGCTATATCTCCGGGCTTAGACGCACAATTGGTTAATAAGGGTAGGGCGCAGATAACGCCAATCATTTTGAAGTTGCGCATAAAATATAATCTCTAATTAGCTAACACCGATCAGCAACCCTGAACTACAAACTCAGAGAACCACATGATTTCGATCTGTCACGGACAAAAGTCTACCATAAGTTTACAGCTTGAAATAAGAAGGGCTGAGGCAAAATTCTTTCCAGCCAACTAAGGCGCGCTACTCAGCGGTTGTATAGATAGACGACAGTGCTGCCGCCCATCCACTTTGCTCAGTTTATTTAACGGCGACCTGGCTGGGGCGTTTGCCATTAGGGCCGTACAAGTTGACCTGCAAGCTTGAGATCGCATGTACCAGTGGGTTTGGGGATATGCTTTGTTTACCGGTCCAATGGATATTGGGAAACCGCTCAAATATTTTCTCGAATGCGAGCCGCAACTGCATCTTGGCGATCCGAGACCCTAGGCACTTGTGCACGCCATGACCAAACGCTATGTGTTTGTCGACATTGCTTCTGTGCATATTAAAGGTGTCGGGGTCTGGGAAGATATCAGCGTCACGGTTAGCCGCCCCGTACCACAGCACTAACTTTTCATCCTTGGCGATTTTTTGGCCATTCAATTCCGTGTCCTCCAATGCAGTACGCCGCATGTGTATGACCGGTGACACCATGCGCAACGCTTCCTCTGACATTTGTGGTATGAGTGACGGGTCCTTTAACACCATGGCGCGCTGATCTGGGAATTCGGTCATCAAGCGAATGGTGCCGGACAGCGAATTACGTGATGTGTCGTTACCGGCAAAAATAATGAGCAGCCAAGAGCCATCGAGAAATTCTTGAGGCAGTAGCTCGCCACCCAATTTGGATTGGGCGATGGCGGTTAATAGATCTTCGCGAGGGTTAACTCGTCTGTCTGCCATCACGCGCTCACCGTAGGCAAACATGTCGTTTACAACTGGGTTAAAACGGAACGGAAACATTGGCTCGGATAAAAACGTTTGCCAGGGGTTGGACAAAAACTGCGCTGCCAACTCTAGGTGGTGCATCCAAACTTTAACCTTGGGGCGGTCGTCTTCATCAACGCCAAGCATTTCACAAAGTGTGAACAGAGGAAGTTCTTCTGAAAACATTTTAACAAAGTCGACAACTGGGCCTTTTCGCTCCATCTCATCGAGCAGGGAGTCGATTTTTACGCTCACTCGATCTCGGACTTCTGCAACATATGCTGGAAAAAAGAAATCGCTCTGTTGCATGCGCATTTCGCGATGCGCGGGTTCGTCTAAATTGATCAAAGAGTTGTAGGCTGCAGGCATAAGCTTTTTCGGGCGCCAATGTTTTCTTTCTGGTACGGCCATATTGATGCTACCGCGCTGGGAGGAAAACACACTGTGGGCGAGTTCGACGTTTTTGATGTCTTCAAAACGGGTGACGGACCAAAACCCAGAGCGCTCTTTGTCGACGGGTGACCACATCACTGGCGCTTGTTCACGCATTTTCTTGTATTGGTCAAAGGGGTGACCCTTTGTCCATGCCGCTGGGTCGGCAAATTTGAAACCATCGAATGCCGGATAAATGGCTTCGTGAATTGGGCGCTGTTGTCCCGAGTCGATCAAAATGTCGTCGCTTATGAGTTTCAAATCTGTTCTCCTGCGCTTCTTTTGGCGGAATGTTTTTGCTGAAAATTATAGGCGAAAGGATACATGAAAATTGCCGCTACGGGGGCGTGTCCGGTTGAGCCTGATAAGGTTTTAGCGACGAATAGGTGGATAAAATTTGCGCATGTCGGCACGCTTACTTGTAGGGTGAATTATAGCTGCAACGGCCATTGATCTATTATAGGGGGGTCTAGAAAAGCTCACTGAGTAGTTGGCCCGTCCTTGGCCTAGTCCTCGGCCTAGTCCTCGGCACTGCATCTTTCGCCGACTAATATTGCTTAACTCTATTTCAAGGCTAAACACATTTAATGAGGCTATGACCGAGGGGGGCTAGCCTCGACAGAGGTGCTGTAATAATGGCGGCATGCCTTTGTAACTTATCCAGCCCAAAAGGGTTGGCCATTTATCGCCTGCCAAAATGTGCCGGCGCTGAGTGCCACGTAGCCGGTTATAAATATTACCAGCACGCGAAGTTTGAGCTTCTCTGCCCAAGTTTTTGGCAATAGTAATGCGACTAGGGGGAAAGCGTGCATGGCGTGCATGCCAAAAAAATGTGCAACGCGCAGGTCGCCACCATCCCTGGCCCAATTAAATAGCCATAGCCCATCAGCATCCGTGGGCGTTGCGTTTACCCAATGACTACTGCTGGTTGCAAGGTGGCTGCCGAAGCCGCCGCCCAATATGAGGGTGACGCATAAACCTGCAACAATGGCGAATATCAATGGGTTAGTTAGAGCGTTTTGTTTGGCAATCAGGTAGCCCATCCAAGGCAGGACTAACACCATAGACCAAGCGCCAAGGCCCATGAGCGCATACATGATAGAGGTAAAGTTGGAGGAATAATTATAGTGTGAGGCCAGGCCTAAGCCGGCCATTACTGCGATATAGATGGTCTCTACTATTCCTGCAATAAGGGGTATTGCTACTAGGCATTTGCCCGCCGCGCTGGTCAGCGTCTCTTTGCTTAAGAAAGTTGCAAACCAAATCAGGGTGATAAAATACACGCCCACGGATAAGCCGAATTTTATGGGCTTGCTCCATACGGAAATGCCGTTAAATGTTCTGTCGTCAAAGACTCCGGCAATAACGCAAAAGGCCATTAGCGCAAAGTTGAATAGGGCGGCGTAGAACCAAAGGGGTTGAGTGTCTCTCAGTTCAGTCAGTGTTGGCCAAGTTAGGTTTGTAGCAGATAAGGGCAGCATACTCACGCGGTTGCCTCCTCAGGCTGATGCTGACGGCGCTTAATGAATGTCACAACAATGCGCACAAGCCAGTACAAGGCAAGACCCGCCGGGCCTGCCATCAGTGTGGCGAATAAGCAGGGAATAACCAGAAGGTGATGAATGCCTTGGCGCTGGGCGTCACGCACTTCCCAGGCGCCAACAAACAGATCGAAGGCTAAGTAGTGAATCCAGCCTGCCAGTAATAAATTGGGGTTTGAAAACAACACGGTCACTTCCTGTAACGACCCAAAACCACCGCCGGCGGGGGGGCTATTACTGCTCATCAGCCAAGCGTAAATGCCAGCGATGAGCAATGGCGCCACAACTGGGGCTACCCAGTCACGAGTTACAGTCCACCGCGGTGCTAGTACTAAACCGGCCCAGCCTGTCATTGCAATTATGCCGCACAAGCTAAAAATTTGTTCTGCTGTCATGGCGATTACTCATATTGAAATAATAGGTGTTGCTTACAGTATAGAAAGTGCTGTTGATTTTGTAGGCAGGCCCAGCACTATCTTAGGGTAAGTACGCTGCGGCATTGGGTGCTCGCGATTGATTGACTGTAGAGTTTTACGCAGCTTTTCTCTCAACCTTTCTCTCAACCTTTCTCTCAGCCTTTCTCGCAGCTTTTCTCGCAGCCTTTTTCTAGTCTGTCTCTGGCTGTTTGTGCTCAGGTTCAATGGGCTTTGTTGGGATATTTTCAGCCTCTTGGGGTAATAAAAAAGGGACCTCAAGGAGGTCCCTTTTGACTCATAGTGCGCGTCTAACCTGATGTTTGTTAGTCATCAGCGCCTATCATGCCTAAGGCATAATATGAATCCACTGTGTCTCTAATGGTGGTTTCAATATCAAAGGGTTCTAGCCCAAGCTCCTGCATGGCCAGCAAACAATAAGCACGCGGCGCATCGTATGTGGCCTTTACCGGCATATCTTCTGCCATGGGTTCTCCGCCAATTTCATCTACCATGGGATACATTGATTCAAGCAGGGCCTGCAGTTGCCAGGTCAACATTTCACCACTGCGATCTGCGGCTGCCATAATATAGCGGCTACCATTAGTGCCTATGGTGGTCTCAACACAGAGCCTATGGGCACGAGCTACATCACGAACATCTACAGAGTTCCATAACATTCGACCTTCGCGGCCGCCGCGATAAGCCTTACCCTGCATCATGCCCTTAATATGGTTTTGCCAACTCCAAGGCTGATCGTGATTGCGCGCAATAAGCGGTCCCACAACATGTAAAGGTAGAATAGCCAGTGCTTCAAAACTTCCGTGGGCTTCCGCTTCTGCGTAAATTAGCTTTTCTGAGTTTGCTTTGGCCATGGCATAAGCAATTTCGCGATTTTTACCAATTTGCTCCTCGCTCCATCGACCGTTGTAAGCCTCCACATTGTCACCGCACCAGTCTTTTTCTGTGAACACATAGCCTTCCGGGCGGGGGTGTCCTACGGCGGCAAAAGACGAAGTAAAGACAAAGCGTTTTACGCTACCGGAGCGTTTGACTGATTCAATGACATGAGCGTTTTCTTTAAAACAACCGTCATAAACTTCCTGTGGTGTTTCTTTATTGAAGCCAACGGTGGCACCAGCGTGGATGACCGCTGCACATCCTTTAAAAGCCTCATCGTAGCTACCCGGCTTAAACAGGTCAGCCTCATATAGCGAAACACTGCCTCGCATGCCGTCGTAATTGAGGTCAAGTAAGTGATCTACTTTGGCGGGGTTACTTTTGTCGCGCACACAGGCGCGCACTTCGTACCCTTGCTCCATACAATCTTGCACAATCCAAGATCCGATATAACCACTGGCACCGGTAATAGCAATTGGGCCATCTGCAGGTGATACAGCAAACTGAGCTGAGAACATTTATTTCCCCTTGTTTTGATAGTGCGGGTAAGACTAATCGCTGGAGTAGAGAACGCAAGGGGGAGAGAAATTTTGTGCAAATTAGTGACGGCGTTGAAAATTGAGTCATTGGATGAAAAGTTCTTTTATGCAGTTATAACGCCATATTGAGTGACATTGAGGGCGCTCAGATCAACGGTCAGCGAAACTCCCTGTTCTAACTTTTTCTCCAAGCCCTAGTTCCAGTTCTAGTTCTAGTTCCAGTTCCAGTTAGTACTTCCAAGCCTTATAACTGATTTTTTGGGCGGTGCAATTGGCTCAATGCCAAATCACACGAATGTTCATTTGAATTGGGGCTTACAGACCAATAAATGACGAGGTTGTAAATGCTTTCATAAATCCAGCCTTTAGCAGTTACTGTTTATTTGCTCGTGATAATTGGCCTGTTTGTATTCGTTTTTAAATGGGTGCGTGGTTTAAGGGGCATAGCGAAATCTCAAGGGTCCGTTGCTGATTCACATGCGCGCTTTGTTGAGTTGCTTACGGACCGGCGAGAGATTGACCGGTCAGATGATCAATAGAGGCGCGTTTGCGTTTCGCGCTAACGCTTACCACTGACAATTAGATGTAAACAATTTACGAATTTTCTCACACGTTACCGTCCTATCCTTACCCATGCTTCCCAGTCTAATTTTGAGCGCCTAAATTTTGACAAGTTGTTGTAAATATACAACAATGCGGAGCGGTGATGTATGGAATATGAAATCGTTTACACAGAAAAGGTGGAACGTTGGATTGACAGCCTTCGCGACCCCAAAGCGGCCGCTAGCATCTCTTATAGAATTGATCGTATTCAAGAAGGTAATTTTGGCGACCATAAGAGTGTGGGTAAGCGGGTTAGCGAGCTGCGAATCAACACAGGCAAGGGGTATCGGATTTATTTCACTGTCTGTGGCTTGCGCGTTGTTCTTCTACTTTGTGGTGGCGATAAGAAGTCTCAAAGCAAAGATATTAGGTTAGCCCAAGAAATGACCGAGTCTATTTGGCGCTCAGCTAGCTAGAAGTTAAATAGAAGCTAAATAGGAGTTAAACAGAAGCTAAATAGAAGTTAAATAAAAGCTAAATAGCAGTTAAATACGAGCCAAACACGAGCTACAAGCGAGTTAACAGGAAGTAGATATGAAATTGAAACACTATGAAGGCGGCGATTTTTTGAAAACGCCGGAAGCCATCATTGAGTATCTTAATCTTGCGTTAGACAGCGGCGACCATGGGGTGTTTCTCAAAGCTCTAGGTAATGCAGCTAAAGCCAAAGGTATGGCTGATGTGTCTAATAAGACCAAAATTGAGCGTACTACTTTGTACCGGGCATTAAGTGGTGATCAAGATACGGGCACCGGCGTGGCGCTTAAGGTGCTGCAAGCTCTGGATATCAAGTTGACACTGCAGTCTGCAACTTAGACTAGGCTTGCAAAACCTATTTTGATACCTGAGCTGTGAGAGTACTGGTTGCGACCTGTGTGTTCTGACGCCGTGAGTTTTGTCTGTGAGTTGAAATCTCAGACACAAAAAAGCCGTGATGAATCACGGCTTTTTTCCCCTGCGTATCTAACCTAGATTAGAATGCCGCTTGGACACCTATTACAATTAGGTCTGTCTTTGCGTCTTGGTCGGACCATGACTCATGCAGAGCAGGAACGTTAGGGAACGCGTTTGCTGAGTCTCTGTTACCACCGCTTAGGAAGTTAAGTGGAACCCAGCCAGCGACGTGAACGTATTCAGTGAATAGTTTAACGCTGTCAACTGGGAAGTAAGATGCACCCAATACGTACTGGTCTTGCTTCTCCCAAGGTGATCCTTTCGCGCCAGATTCAAATCTGCTGAATTCAGCTGATAGGCTTACCGGCTTTTCTAGACCAAAATCTGCTGCGTATTTGCCACCAAATGTGAACGTAAGGTTCTTCTGTGGCGCAAAGTTCGCGTATGCAGGGAAGTTCGGGTTAGCCGATCCAGGCCATACTTTAAGAGTTTGTGCCGCTTCAGCAATCAATGTCAGTTTCTTGTTTACGTATTCTGCGTATACAGCAACCGAGTCATTATTGTCTTTACACGCGTTGAAGTGCTTAACAGGATATTCTTGGCAGTAAGATGAACCATACTGGTAGCTGGCGCCGGCCAACAACCGACTTTCGTTATCCAAGCTGAAGGTATAGTTAGCGTCAACTGCAAAGTTGTTTAGCTTAGAAGGTACGTTAGTGCCTGAAACGGGTGTGTTGGCGTTTCTGAACTGAGCGCCACCTTGAATGCCCATTGCTCGGACGTGCAGCTTGTCACCTGCATAACCTACTAAACCACCGTAAGCCAAACCTGCAAAAGAGTGCCAGTTGGTTGAGTTGGTGAATGGGCTTACTGTGTCGTTCCAGCCGAATGGGATGTCCATTTTACCGACAGACGCATAGAAGTTTGAGTCAGCTAGGTTGCCATACATCAAGTATGCGCGACGCATGTTGACGTTGTTTCTTGGCAGACCTGTAATTGTAGAACCTGATGCGAAGTTTTGCTCGGGGTTGTACAGCAGTTCTGCATAGGCAGTTAAGTTGTTGGTTAGACGCGCAGTGACTGCCAAGTTGCTAGAGTGAATTACTGCTTCAGAAACAGTTTCGCCAATTTGGTTAGAAGAAGTAGGGTGACGCATTAACCAACCAAACTTGGTGTTGGTATTGGATTTTTGATAGTTAGCTAGAGCGGTCACTTGACCACCAAAGGTTAGTTTTTGCTCTAAAGCACCATCGCGGATGGCTTCTAGCTGGTAACGCTGCTTTGCATTTGTGCGCAAGGAATGATCCAACACTTTATAGCTATAGCTTGCATTGCTGCCTACCAAACCGGACGCAGATTTTTGCGCAGCTGGAGTGGCAGTTTCATAAGAAACCGCTGTAGACTGAATTTGCACTTGCGCTAATTCAGCTTTTGCGGAAGCAGCTTCTGCCTCTGCTTTTACAGTTCTTGCTTCAAGCTCAGCAATTTTTGCTTGACTTTGTTTGAACATTTCGAAAAGTTGATCGTTACTTGGCGAATTTTGCGCGATGCTCATTGAGGACGCGAAAAGCATCGTCAAAGACAGCAGAATTTTTGCTGAATGTTTCATAAATTTCCTGTTTTTATTTTTTTGGGCGACTCTTGACTACAGTTACTACCGTTTTTGGTCGAGCGATAACTCAATTTGAGAAATGTTGAGTACAAATTAGCGATGGCAACCCAATGAGCGCGGCACTCTACCAGACAGGCGGTTTGATTGTCCGCCGGAACGCGTACAAGAGTATTTTTTTTGTTTACACGGCTTATTCAAACGGTTACACCGACCAATACATAAGATGTTCTGGCGAGATATAGATTTGGCAATTGAGTTAAATTTGAGTGGGTTTTGTTGATCTCTGGGATGTTCGTTTTTGCATACCGCTTGCTAGAAGGACGGTTTGCTCAAAAGCGGGTGGGGTTGAATAACCTCGTTTTGAAGAGCTATTTTGACTATTTGGCTGCTGGCGTCTTTCGCTTGCGGGCTTCGCGGAACATAGCGCCAGTGAGTGTTGAGGTCTTTGTATCGCCAGGCTCGGTTGGGAATGCACCTGCGTTATCCAAAGTGAGATCTGACATATTTTCCATTCGCTCTCTCACAATTTTAAGTGCTTCAAACGGATAGTCGTGGTTTACATACGGGCGCACGTTGTCCGTTAATAAATAAAATTTGTTCGCAGCGATTAGGTCAAAAACCTGCTGGGCATGATTTTCTGTTGTCATGGCGAAGTCAATGGTAGGGGTGCTGCTTGGTTGAATGTCGTTTGCATTAATCTCTCCTGATTCCTCTTGAGCATTAGTTTTGCTGTTTGTCGGTAGCGCAGATTCAACAATGCATGGGCACAACACATGGACCCTTATTTGTGGTGATCGCCGAGCAATTTCAAATGATAAGGATTCAGTCAGGGAGACCACCGCATGTTTACTGGCTTGGTAAGAAGCCGTTCCGCCGTCTCCCCGAACTAGTCCACCCACGGACGCTGTGGTGCAAAAAATTGAACCGGTTTCGCTGAGCTGCATCTTCGGTAAAAATGCTTGTATGGTGTTGACTACGCCAAGAACATTTACATTCAGTGTGGTGGCCCATTCATCAATACTACTCTTGAGAATGGTTTTGTTGAATAAGGTCCCGGCATTGGCAAAAACTGCGCCGATTTCGCTATTTGGAAAAAATGCTTCAATGGCGCTTAACGCAGCGGCCAATTCTTCTGGCTTGGTGACATCGCAGGCAATGCCAAGCACTTTTACTGCTGGGTAAGCACGTTGTAGTCGTTGTTGGGCTGAGTCGACCAAATTTTTATGCAAATCCATCGCGACCACGTGCATACCAAGGTGGCCGGCGGCGTGTTTGCAAAGACCCCATCCAATGCCGTTGTTGCCGGCGCCTGTGACGATTGCGATTTTGCCTTTTAGTTCAGTTAAGTCGAAGATGCCTTGTTGCTTGCTCAATCGAATGCCTCATTAACCTGAATGTTGGTACTTTTTTTTGCGGTTTGATTGTAGGAGGGAATAGATTGCCGATCTAGTCGCAAAAAACGATTCCCGAGTCGGTATTTAGATCCTTGAGCTAACTAGCTAATGGCCCTTTTGGGATTAGTAGCCAGCAGGCGGTCGGCTGTCGGACATAATTTGATCGAGTTTGTGTTGAGCACTTTTATGGTCAGTTATGTCTTTGAGTTCCAGCATTTCGCACTCATCTTTCACCATCTGGGCAATTTCTACAGGGTAGTAGCGGCAGTCATCTGGGCGGTCATGATAAATAGAGCAGCCGTACTTATTCTCTGGTAAGTCTGTTAGCCACGGACAACGTGTGAGCTGTTGGCCTGTATCGGGGTCCATCCAAATTTTGTTGTTTGCTACATAGCGCGAAATTTCTGGGCGAAAGATCTCCCACCAGCTGATTTCTTCTTTACTGGCGGAAAGTCCGCCATCGCTATAGTTGATGCAGCATTTGCCGCATTGGTTACATGGTTTCATGTTTTACGCTTATGCATTTTTTACTGTGGCTAAGAGCCACTGTTTTTGTTTGTGAGCAAAGTGCTCGCCTAGTTTTTGGGATAGCTTTTTAGATAGTTTCTTAGATAGTTTCTTAGATAGTTTCTTAAATAGTTCTTTAACGGTACCTTGATAGATTCTCGGATAGATTCTCGGCCCGCTCATTGGAAAATTCATTGGAGGTTGAAGCATATTTTTTGCTTGAAAATAGAGTAATTGACAGATATCAATACTACTGCGTTCTAGATGTTGTTTGAGGGGCTTTTTTAAAAAAAGTCTTTTGTCGCCAAAGTGGCTACGTATATCAGTTATTTTAGTCCTTACGTCCTGCTATCCAACGCATTTTGTTATAAGGGACGGGCGATGGTGAGGGCGCTACTGGGTGAATAGGTTATGTTCACTTCAGCGGTAAAGTCACTTGTGGAATTACTAATTAGTTGGAGTGGTAGATGGGGCGTTATAAGAAAGTGCAGTCAAATCTGCTTGTGCCGTTTATTCTAATCTTGCTCAGCGTACCTCTTGGTTCGTTGGCTGCGGGTGATTCACTGCGCAGTGGTCCTGCTGTATCTAAATTACATACATCTTTGCTCTCCAATATGCGCGCGTCGGTCGGCTATCAGCGCAGGTATGCAGAACTAAAGCCTACTATTAATCAGGTATTTGATAGTTCTGCTATTGCCAGAGTGAGTCTTGGCGCTACTTGGAGGAAGTTGTCCATTGACGAGCAAAATGAGTTTGTCGGAATAGTGATGAATACAATCGCCGCCACCTATGCTGATCGCTTCGTTGATTATGCTGGCCAAAAGTTTGACGTGGTGAGTGAGCTTGAAAACCGACCGGGACGTTGGGTCGTCAAGACAGTGCTAACAAAGTCCGGTGGCGGAACAGTGACTCTTGATTACTACATAAAGGATGGTCGCATCTTCAATGTGATTGTAATTGGAGTTAGTGACTTGTCGCTGCGCCGAGCAGACTACGTGGCAGTGATTAAACACCAAGGCTATTTATTTTTACTCGCAAGCCTTAAAGCGAAACTTGCCGCGTTAGGTAACTGATTAATATGGCTGTCCTCTGCACAGTTCGCAAAAGCTCGCTTTTTCTATTGTGCTCGTTCACCTTTTCTCTCATTGGCGGCTGTGCGGCGATTAATCAGGGTGATTTTGCGGCCCATGAAAAGTTCGAAAAGACCAATCGCGCTAGCTTTCGTGTTTCAGAAAGAATAGATAAGTGGGTATTCAGACCCATCTCCAAGGGCTATAGCGTTGTGGTGCCAGAGCCAGCCCAGGCCGGTGTAACGAATTTCTTCAATAATGTGCGTGATATAGACAGTTCTTTGAATGGGTTTTTGCAAGGTGATGCTAAAAGTGGTGGCGGAGATTTAGCC
>CAJJAQ010000002.1 GCA_905182095.1 uncultured Pseudomonadales bacterium
ATCGCCTGTGCCTCCCATGCGCTGTTAGACGCAATGACCAATGGAGGTCTAGGTGTGGCTTTATACTGGCCTTTCGACCACGAACGGCACTTCCTGCCCTTCCGACCTATCCAAGTATCACCAATAGGCGTGAAAGCATTTTTCTCCGAGTGGGGGTTAAGAGTGATCGCCTCGGAATTAATATGGGTATTTCTTCCGGGCCTGACCCTGGCTACATTAGGATCTTTTATGCGGCGCAAATACCAAATCTTAGGCAAGGACTAACGGCACCTATGATCGGCAGGCGTTTCCTTGGCAAACTGCACATGTTCTGCAAACGCTCCAGATTCAGTGTCCATTGTGGTAGTGAGGATAATTCCGGGCAACGGGTAGCCAACCGAGAGAAGGTACAACTAAGGCTGCTCTCATTTTTTTAACGCCCTAATTGAAGGACCTAGCAAGATGCGCAGTTGTTTATTCGCATCTTCACTGAAACTATACCAATAATGGCTTCAAACATTACCCCGCTCATCACAATGGCGTATTTGTGGCTGAGCATGTTTTTGTAAAGTTTCGGCCAAAGTGAAAGGCAAATATTAACTCGCAGCAAACACTTTAGAGGCCAAAAAATAATCCAACAGGCTAAAAGCCCGTGTTTAAGCCGACCGTCACCACCTCACCTATTCGGCAATTCAACCGCCTCAAACAAACTCTGTCTCTCGGCAGTGGTGAAACAAGCCTGTGCCTCGTGAACAATGCGGCCATCTAAATGGGGTGCAAACTCGCTGATCATATCTAACATATACCGGCGTAAAAAAGTGCCACGGCGAAAGCCAATATGCGTAACGCTAGATTCAAACAGGTGGCTGGCATCTAATCTGACTAAATCTGCATCTTGATCTTCGTCATAGGCCATTGACGCAATGATACCCACCCCTATACCTAGGCGCACATAGGTCTTTATGACATCGGTATCTGTGGCAGTAAACACGACATTAGGGATCAACCCGGCTTGGCCGAAGGCGTCATCCAGCTTGGAACGCCCGGTAAAACCAAATACATAAGTGACGATTGGAAATTCTGCCAAGTCCTCTAACGTTAGCTGGTCTTTCTTTGCGAGCGCGTGGTCTTTAGGCACAACGACCGATCTGTTCCACCTGTAACAAGGCATCATGACCAGATCTTTAAACAGCTCCATGCCTTCAGTAGCGATTGCGAAATCCGCAGCACCTGAAGCGGCAAGCTGGGATATTTGCTCTGGCGTACCTTGATTCATGTGCAGTGCAACATCAGGATATTTGCTACGAAAATTCTGAATGACCGCAGGCAACGCATAACGCGCTTGAGTATGCGTGGTGGCAATGGTCAGTGACCCTTGATCTTCGTTGGAATACTCTTGGGCGATTTCTTTAATAGTGCGGGTCTTATCAAGAATTTCACCAGCCATCTTAACTATGTGCGCACCCACTTGAGTGACTTCGGTCAGATGCTTACCGCTGCGGACAAATATCTCAATACCTAACTCGTCTTCCAAGAGCCTAATCTGTTTACTCACGCCGGGCTGCGAAGTAAAAAGTGCCTGAGCGGTGGCCGAGACATTTAGATCGTTTTTTACGACTTCCCACACATACCTAAGCTGCTGTAATTTCATATTTGCGCCCTGAGTTAGAGACCAATAAGTTGTTAACTGACTATATCCTTATCACCAAAAGTTATAAGAAAATTTTTGTTATTCCTATTCTAGCCCTATACGCCCTGGGAATCCCATAAATTTTGCCCATATCGACATTCTTCTAACACTACAGTAAGGGGACTTTTGCGAACTCAAGGGCTTGAGGCGTTGTTGATTTTCATTGCTGTTAAAAAACCACACCCAAAGTGATGTCGAGGTTACTCGTGATTAACAATGCCATGAGGAACGTGGCCTGTAGGAATGTGATCTGCTGCACGCTCACAATGGGCTGCATGATCATCAAAGAAAATGTCTGCTTCAAATGAGCGTAGAAACTCGGTCTTATCCATACCTCCGAGGAATAAAGATTCGTCCAGTCGAATATCCCATGCTCGCAAGGTGCGAATAACGCGCTCGTGGGCAGGCGCGCCCCTGGCAGTTACAAGGGCCGTTCGTATAGGACTTTCGCCTTCTGGAAATTCATTCTGTAATTTGTGCAAAGCACCCAGGAACGCCTTAAAGGGTCCACCGCCCAACTCTCGGTTGGCCTTGCTGACTTCTGATTCGCTGAAAGCTTCTAAACCTTGAGTTTGGTAAATCATTTCTGCCTCATCCGAGAACAATACAGAATCTCCATCGAAGGCTAATTTAAGCGCTTCGTTTTCCGCTCCGGGCTGGGATTTACTGCGCCCCATTAAAGTAGCGGCGGCAACATTTTGGGTTAATGCTTGGCGGACATCTTCGGCATTAGAGGACAGGAACAAATCACAATTAAATGCATTGATATAACGGTACGGTGACTGGCCACTACAAAACGCAGCTCGCGTAATGTCTAAGTTGTGGGCTCTAATAGAATTGAAAACCCGCAACCCGGTGTCTGCTGAATTGCGCGACAAAAGTATAATTTCTACTTTAGGTTTGCCTAACAATTTATTTATATTCAGCAGCTTTTCAACGAGGAAAAACCCCTCACCCGGCGTTAAAACCGCATCTTCTTGAGCAATCTGGTAGCGCCGATATTCCTCTAAACCTTGGTCTTCATAAATATTATTGGAGGTAGTTAGATCGAATAAGACTGTGGAAGAAATAGCAACCGTTAGTGGTTTGTCTGGAAGAATTGACATGGCGATAGTCCTATATGCTGTCGCAACCTATGCCATCGAGGCTTCGGTACATTTCGGTTAAACAAGCCACCAACCCTCTTTTAGGCATCTAAATCAGGGATAAGCTCACTTTCGATCTTATGAATAGTGTCTTTCAGTTTAAGTTTACGCTGCTTCAATCGCTGTATTCTCATACTGTCATGGTGCCGGCTTTCGGTCAGATGCTTAATCGCCACATCAAGATCACGATGCTCTAAAAGCAATCTATCCAGCCATTCTTGCAGTTGCTGCTCATCTTCATTTTGTTCCACTTCAGCCCCCTACTTAAGTAAGCTAAACGCAATATGCATGGCGTTCAGGCTAAAATGAATCAAGTAGCGCTTTCCATCATCTCAATACCTTCTTGCTCAAGCGCACAAACACGCTTGACCCAATTATCTACCAAGCTGAAATCGTCGTCAGAGAAATCAAATGTTTTGCTAATTTCGCGCAGCAAACACTCTTCTTCAATTTCAAAGGCTCCGTCTGCATAACTGAGCTTACATAGATTGAGCAACAAGATCATACGAGATCGGCGGTCCGCGAAGATCTTCTCAATACCATCCAACTCCAGATACTCTAGCTCGGCAACATCGGAAAGCGCCATCTCACGACGAAACTCCTCGAGCATACCTTCCTCATTGGGGTCCAATATGCCATCAGAAACAACAACATTATGCGCAAGGCGCAGAGCTGCGTGTCGCTGTTGCTCCGATAGTGTTGAGAGCCACATTTTTTTAAGCCGTTGCCTGTTGCACGAAGCTAAAAATCATAATTAACACAGATAACCAG
>CAJJAQ010000003.1 GCA_905182095.1 uncultured Pseudomonadales bacterium
TATTTCTCAAGCAGCACTTATCGACAAACGTGACAGAGCATCTAAATGTTCGGCATCTAATTACGGTTTTTATCTGGGTGCCACCAACGACAACTTGGAAGCGGTTAAAAGCGTAGACAGCAGCCTGACCTGTGGCGTTAAGATATTTATGGGCGCGAGCACCGGCAATATGTTGGTGGACAACACTGCGACCCTGGAGGGCATTTTTGCCGCCACCTCGTTATTGGTTGCCACCCACTGTGAAAGCACGCCAATGATTCTTGAAGCAGAAGCGGCAGCTACAGCGAAATGGGGCGAAGACATTCCGTTTTCCGAACACCCCAACATTCGTTCGGTAGAAGCCTGTTATGCCTCCAGCTCGTTGGCTGTTGGTTTGGCTAGAAAACACGGCACCAAGTTACATGTACTGCACCTGACCACCGCCAAAGAATTGGATCTGTTTGATACTGGCCCAATTGAAAGCAAACGCATTACTGCAGAGGCCTGCGTCCACCACCTGTTTTTTAACTCTGATGACTACGCTGAGAAAGGCGCGCTGATCAAATGTAACCCTGCAATCAAAACACCCACGGACCAAGCAGCATTGCTAAAAGCGGTTATTGAGGATCGTATTGATGTTATCGCAACCGATCATGCCCCACACACTTGGGAAGAAAAAGGTCGCAAGTATTCAACAGCACCTGCTGGCTTACCCCTAGTGCAGCACGCGATAATTTCCCTACTGGACCGCGTCACGGACGGTACTTTCAGCATTGAGCAAATAGTTCATAAAACCGCCCATGCTCCTGCCATTTTGTATCAAGTTGCAGAGCGAGGGTTTATCCGCGAGGGCTATTTTGCTGACCTAATCTTGGTTTCACCTGACAGCGAACATGTAGAAATGCCTATTTTGAGCAAGTGCGGCTGGAGTCCCTTTGAAGGGCATAAATTCAGTCACCGCATTGATAAAACTTGGGTGAACGGTCACCTTCGTTATACCGACGGCGCCGTACAACCTGGGCCTTTCGGTCAGGCACTGACTTATCATCGATAAGACCATCTACAAGAAATGCGAACTCACCGACAAAAAGCCGACTGAGCGTTTCGCCGCCAATATGTCGGCATTCGGCGGGTAATAGACCAAGAATAAATAGAGCGTAAAACCACACAAGCTTATGAATTAAAGAAAACGTAGAGGGGAGTCTATATATGAAAAAGTTTCTAATTGGCCTAGGCGCGCTGGTAGTCGTCCTGGGGGTGTTCGGTTTCATTTATCGCGGACCATTAATGATGGCCGTGGGTTTCTATTATATGGCGCCGGGTCATGATTTTACTGAGCAAGCACCGGCCCCTGCGCCAGACTATACAAAGGACACAAGCTGGGCCGCTTTACCCGGCCGCGAGGATTCGGCTGATGTCATTCCAACTGGACTGACTCTAGATGCCAATGCAAAGGTCGCTGTAGATGTCTTCTTTGTTCACCCAACTACTTTCATCTCCCCCAGCAATTGGAACCAACCGCTAGATAACGACCGCGCAAATGAAATCACAGATTCATGGGTTATGCGCGACCAGGCCAGCGTATTCAATGGTTGTTGCGACGTTTATGCACCACGTTACCGTCAAGCAACCTTGTACAGTTTTACTGACACAAGCGAAGTAAAAAATGGCGAGCAAGCCTTAGAGCTGGCTTATGGCGATGTCAAAACCGCGTTCAAATACTTTGTTGATAACCATAATGAAGGACGGCCCTTTATTTTGGCGGGACACAGCCAAGGCTCGTTTCACGCGGACAGACTGATTAAGGAAGAAATTGCTGGTACGGAACTGGCCCAGCGAATGGTCGCCGCCTACCCCATAGGCTTCTCTTTAGACGGCAGCAATGGCCTTGATGTTTGCACCGCCCCTGAGCAGATCCGCTGTCAGGTTTCTTGGAACACCAACACTCAAGGTGCCGACGTAATTCTTGGCACACCTGGCGACATCTGCGTAAACCCACTCACATGGCTGGTTGATGGAAAGCAGGCAACTTTCGAAGAGAACCTCGGCGGCGTTGTATTTATGGCTGGGGGCGAAATTGAACCAGGAGTCACCGACGCCAAATGCAGCGATGGCCAGCTGATTATCTCAAAAGTGAATTCAGACAAATATACGCTCATGGCATTCGGACCGGGCAACTACCACGTATACGATTACAGTTTGTTCCACATGAACCTGCGAGAAAATATAGATCAGCGGGTAGCTGCGTATATGAATCAATAGAGAGTCTATGCAAGAGGAAATGAATCAAAAGATTAGGCCACATTGGCGGCAGAGGGTTTGCCAGTGGGCCTGAGCGGATTGAAAATTTCTTCACGCACAACATCCAGTTCACCAGAAGACAATTCAATAATGCCCTTAGCATCAGTGTTTGGAGCAGCCAAGGCCGATTGTGAACAGCCGACCCAACCCACAGGCGCCTGCACAATAGGCAGTTCAACACCAAGCATTCGCGTAATCCGATTATTGAATGCCAACCAACACCTCAGCCAAGAATTGATGACGCCCAAATCTAAAACTGATTAGCACGACACCTCAAAGGAGGGTTTTGAGAAAATTATATTCACAATAATTACCGAACAAACACCTGCTCGCCATTGATCCAAGTCTGCATTACGTTTATAGCACCTATTTTCTCTGGCGCGACGGTTAACGGATCGTTGTCGAGTACTAGGAAATCGGCGAATTTACCCGCCTCTAAGCTACCTACCTCGTGATCTGAGTGACATTGCCATGCAGCGTCTATAGTCACAGCGCGTAGCGCTGCAGCAGCGGGCACGCGCTCTTCCGGAGACAACAGTTGGTCTGACCGCCACATGGTCCTTGTTACCGCATTTTCCATACAGCGCAACGGATTCATCTCGGTGACTGGGTCATCGGAATGAATGGTCCAACGAATACCTAAATCTTCGCAAGCACCTGTACGGTCTAGTTTGGCAGCTTTTTCTGGACCAAATATATCTTCAACAAAGGCCTTACCCCAGTAATGTACGTGACCAATGAGGAAACTTGGGGACAACCCTAGCTCAGCCATTTTCTGAATTTGCTCATCGTGCAATATGCTGCAATGTTCAATGCGGCAGCGCTGAGCAGCTGGGTCTAAGCCTTTGGCCTTGGCTTTGCTGAACGCATCTAGCACGCGATCAATGGCCGCGTCGCCATTAGCATGCACGCAGACCGCCCAACCTTCGCGCAGGCGTTTTTCCACTGCCTCATCTAATTCGTCTTTTTCTATATACGCCATGCCTTTAGCGTCTGAGCCAACAAAGGCTTCGCGCTGCAAACCTGTGCGACCTTGGTTAGATCCGTCGGAGACTATTTTCCAACCGGTACGGCGCACCCATTCGTCGCCTTCACCCCAGGTTAGGCCTATTTCGTCCCAGCGCTTTGCGGCGGCTTGCGAAACGCAGTAACGAAAACGCGCGGTCATACGACCGCTGTCATGGAGGCTTTGATATAGATCTAATTCTTTTGGACCTTGGAACATACCAGTGCCTTGGTCGCACAGGGTGGTAATGCCCACTTCGTTGGCTGAGTTAAAGACGTTTAGGCAGGCTTCGGCCAAATTCTGTTCTTTTAACTTAGTATTGTGGCGCACGACCAAGGCCATTGCGGGTCCTGCTTTGAGTACACCATTAGGTTTTCCGTCAGCGTCACGACCTAGCTCTGCGCCCTGTGGATCCGGGGTATTCTCATCTAGCCCAGCTAGATCAAGTGCAACACTGTTGCAGTACCCCAAATGCAGTGACGCGTTATAGACGAATACTGGGTGGTCAGTACTTACTTCGTCGAGCATTTGCCGGGTTAAATAGTCTGGCCCTTGTTGCAGAGACGGGTCAAATTGACGCCCCACCACCCATTCGCCTTGCGGGGTATTGGCTGCATCTTTCTTTAGCTGCTCTAATGCTTGAGCTGCGGTATCGAATTTATTCGGTCCAACATTGGAAAAACTATGCAGCATAGCTAGGGGCGGCAAATGCATATGCGGTTCAACAAATCCGGGCACAACCACCTTGCCTTTAAGGTCTAAGCGCGTGAGGTCATTGTCCGTTTCAGGCAAGTCTGCAAGCATACCCACCCAATGAATTTTACCGTCCGCTACAATCATGGTGTCTGCATTGGGTTGGCTGGCATCCATTGTGATGATATGCGCATTAGTCAACATTAATGGCCCAGCACTTACTTGCCGCAGGCCTGGCGGTAGACCTTTAGCGTGTTCACTGAGGTCTGTATCAGTCAGGCGCAGGGTTTCGGAAAATACGTTAGCGCAGCAAGGGCAAGCAAAAGGGTCGGCGCTGTGTTTGTGTGGCACCAAAGACTCTGGCATCTTAAACTCTGATAAAGCATCAACACTTTGATCGTCAAACATTTTCTTTCCCCATTTTTTTGCCATCTTTTTTTTACGATTACTGCACGCGTGAAAACCCTAGGCATATAAACTACGCGTACAAACTACGCGTATAAACTACCGATATAAACTACCGATATAAACTACTGATATAAACTACGCATATAAAAAAGGCCCAACGCTAAACGCTGAGCCTTTCTACATTTTAGGTATAACTAATTCTAATTAGTTGCAACCTAAACGCCTAAGACTCTTCAATCTTCTTAGGCTCCTTTAACTAGGATCTCAACGAAGGCAGTTGATAACCTTTTGCATCTAAATCCGCTCGGACCACTTTCTTATCCATTTTGCCAGTAGAGGTTAATGGGATAGCATCTATGTAGAGCACTTCGTCTGGCAGCTGCCATTTGGCAAAGGCGGTTTCGCAGTGTGCTAACACTTGCTCTTGGGTAACTTCTTTACCGGGTTCCAAGACGATCAGCGCAACAGGCCGCTCGTCCCACTTAGGGTGAGGTTGCGCCACTACACAGGCCTGGGCTACACCGGGCACGCCGACGATATGATTTTCCAAATCCACCGACGAGATCCACTCACCGCCACTCTTCACTAGGTCTTTGGAGCGATCGGAGATGATCAAATATTCTTCTGGATCGATCTTGCCGACATCACCCGTAATCAACCAACCGTCATGGAACTTATCTGGTTGAGGATTGTTGAAATATTCTGAACAAATCCACGGACCACGAACAAGAATTTCGCCGACGCTTTCGCCATCGTGAGGTACGCGATTGAAATCTTCGTCGAAGATGTCCAGCTCAATACCTGGCATCAGTTGGCCTGCCTTAGCGACATTTGCAAATTGCTCATCTTCGGTCAAAGACAGTTGCGAGCGTTTCATAACTCGGCGAGACAATGTTGCTAGCGGTGAGGTCTCGGTCATACCCCAACCTTGAATCATTTCTACATCTAACTCATCCCAGAACCAACGAATCAACGAAGGTGGGGGTGAACTACCGCCACAGGTAAGCCTTGAAAGTGAGGATAAATCATATTTTCCGGGGTTGGCTTCGTACAACCCCTTCACACCCTGCCATATTGTCGGCACACCGGCTGACAACGTGACTTGTTCACTGGACATCAGCTCGATCAACCTACCTGGATCCATAAATCTGTGGGGCATAACCTGCTTACAACCCAGCATCAGCGCAGACCAAGGAATACCCCAACCCATGGCATGGAACATTGGCACAATACCGCAAACTGTATCTGTGCCAGATAAGCCCATTGAGTCGGTTAAACATTGTGTCATTGTGTGCAAGTACTGGCTGCGGTGCTCGTACTCAACGCCTTTGGGGTGACCTGTAGTACCACTGGTATAGCACAAGCCCATGGGCGAATTTTCGTCGATCTGCGGCCATTCGTAGTTAGTTGGCTGGCCTGCAATAAAGTCTTCGTAGTCGATAGGATTAGGTAGTTCGGTGGTCCAGCCTTCGAAACCTTCTTCCGTTGCAATAATGACCTGACGCACTGTGGGCATGCGGTCTTTCATCTTTTCCAGTAACGGCAAAATGTCAGCATCGACAATAATCACCTGATCTTCAGCATGATTAATGATGTAGTCCAGATCGTTTTCGCCTAACCGTACGTTAAGGGTGTGCAATACCGCGCCCATACCTGCACAGGCATGATAAGCCTCTAGGTGGCGCGAGCCATTCCACATAAAAGTACCAACGCGATCGCCAACCTTAATACCGGCTGCAGCTAAAGCGTGAGCCAACTGGTGTGCGCGATCTCTTGTTTGCTTATAAGTCTGACGACGTACGCCAGTTTCGGTCATGGTGACGATTTCTTCGTTTGGCGCAACTTTGGCGCCTCTATCTAAGATGTTCGACATTAATAATGGTGTGCGTTGCATTGCCATGGTGGCGCTCTCCTCCCAAGGATCAGATCAATCAATAATAAATTCAGCATCACGACCTGTTCGCCCCCAGCAGTCGTACGGACAACGCAGAGGAGTTTGCTCTTAACCACTCTAGCGCTAGTCTTGCCAATGTAGGCGATCAGATAGCGTTTTTTTTCTATTCGTGACCGGAGTCTATCACCCAATATCACCACCATGTATAGCTTCGAACATCATTTTACTGTGACATAAGATTTTTCGAGAAGTGTTTGCAGAAAGCTTCTAGTTATCGGTCAGTGAACGGTTCGGTCAGCCCTGTGATCGCCGCGCTAACAAGATACTGCTTTGGGAATGACGAACAGATGGCCTAGGATATGCCTTGGGGACAGATCGGTAATAAGACATCAGCCAAGCAAGCTCTGCATTGGGCGCTAATGGCATGAGGGGGAAGTATTTCAGTAGAGCAACAGCGTACAAAGCACAGCCAGCACACAAGTGCAGATGCCTCGATTTCAGAAGACGGATCCACAGCCCCCAAGACAGGCCCTTTTGGCGTCTACTATGGCTGGGTCATCGTCATGGTCGCCGGCACATTGAGTTTTTTGGGTACAGGATTTTACAGCTATTCCCGGGGCATTTTTCTCCCTTCACTGGCTGAGACCCTAGATAACGGCGAACGATTCAATATTTCTATGGGCTTCTCCTTGGCAGCGGTAACTGGCGCACTAATCGCACCCTATATCGGTAAGGTTTTAGACAGTGGCTCGCCACGCAAAGTCATGCTTATAGGCATAGTCATTATGACTGGCGCCTACTTGTCTCTGGCTAATGTGGCCAGTTTGCTGCAGTACTATCTTGTTGTCTCATTAGGCATGGGGCTTGGCATTGCCTGTATGGGTGGCTTGTCCTGGCACCGCTCAGTCATCAATTGGTTTGACCATTGGCGTGGTCGCGCCATTGCCTTCTCAGTGTTGGGTGCATCACTAGCAGGCATCATGATGCCGCCATTGGTTACCACCCTCGTTGCAGAGTATGGCTGGCGCACCACCTACATAATTTTCGCAGCCACCACGGCCTTTGCCCTCCTTCCAGTGGTGTTCATTTACATGAAGGATCACCCTTCGGAAGTGGGCGACGTAAGAGATGGCCTTGCCTATGTCAACGCTAACCCCTTGGAGATGGTCGAAATTGTCGAAGACAGCCGGCAATGGAGCATTGGCGAGATGTACAGAAGCCGAGCGTTTTGGAGCATTGGCATAATGTTCGGTGCCATGACCTGTGTCTTTTCAGCGGTAATGCTGCATCTATTCGGCCACCTCACCGACATTGGTTTAGAGCAAAGTACCGCTGCTCTGATTCTTTCTTGCATTGGCTTATTCGCAGCATTGGGCAAGCCGGTAGTGGGTTGGCTATCTGACTATTTGGGTGCTCGCATCAGCATTTGGATGGCGTTAATTTGCCAAGGTTCCGCACTGCTAATATTCAGTGTGGCCTCCGGCGCCATGTTGTCCTTCGTCGCAGCCTGCCTGTATGGCTTTGGGCTTTCTGGTATGTCACCGCTGCGCACATTTTCAATTTCCACTGCAATTGGCAGCAAATCTTTTGGCGCCGCGACCGGCGCTATTCGCTTCATAGAGTTGCCGTTTATTTTGTCCGCGTCGCCCATTGCAGGACTCATTTATGACACCACCGGCAGCTACAAGATCGCTTTCTTAATACTCTCCGGACTGATGCTGGTGGCGTGCGTTGGCCCGCTCTTTATCAGCGATGGTGGTAAGAGGGGACGTAGCAAACGGCTACAAGAGTTGGCGGACTAAAGAGAACCCGCCAGCACTAGCTGGGGTTGGGCATACCAACAATCACACCATCATCACTAAGGCCTTGTATCTGCTCGCGGCTATAACCTAATTCAGTTAACAACTCTGTATTGTGTTCACCCAATCCAGGTGCAGGTCGCTGTATCTTAGACGGTGTTTTATCAAATAGTGCTGCTGGCCGTGGCTGGCGGATACGACCAGCAATTGGATGATCAGATTCATGAATCAAATCATTTGCTAGAATTTGCGGGTGCGTGATGACTTCCTCACGGCTCAACACCGGTGCACAAGGCACCTCTTCTGCATCTAAGCGCTCTAACCAATAGGCTGAAGTATTCGTCGCCAGCACATCGCCGGTCATGGTCAGTCGCGCGGTGACATTAACTGCTCGATCATTGGTGGTTAAAAAGCGCTCATCTTCCAGCCATTCCAAATGCCCTAACGCAGTACACATGCCCTTCCATTCAATATTGCTCATGGCGCCAGCAGTAATGTAGCCGTCTTGGGTGGCAAAAATGAGGTCTGGCGAGAGTTGGGCCCGAGCTGACTTAACTTCTTTACCCACCAAGGTGAAGCCGGACATCCCCTCTGGCCATAGGTAGGAAACCATAGTGTCTAACATGGCCAATCTTATATGCTGGCCTTCACCAGTGCGCTCGCGTGAGAACAAAGCAGCTGTTATTGCTTGAGCCGCGGTAAGAGCGGTGGTTTTGTCTGGAATAATGGTCCGAATCATTTTTGGTCTGCCGGTTTCGCCGTCTGCTTGAATGGAGGCCAGACCAGACAATGCTTGGATCACTGGGTCGTATACTCTTTGATGGGAGAACGGTCCTTTCTCTCCAAAACCACTAATTGACACATAAATAATATCTGACTTCAGCTCCCGCACTGCGTCTTCACCAAAACCCATGCGCTCAATAGTGCCCGGACGAAAATTTTGCACCAACACGTCGGCTGTTTTAACTAACTCACGCAGCACTTGGGCGCCAGCTGTGGTTTTTAGATCTACCGCTATAGCCCGCTTGGAACGGTTGGAGGATATGAACGTAGATGTAATACCCGCGCGGTTGGGTCCCGCGCCGCGCACCAGGTCACCGGAAAGTGACTCTACTTTTATGACATCCGCGCCCTGATCAGCCAGCATCATGGTAGCTACGGGGCCTGAAATCATCGAGGTTAAATCGACTATGCGGATGCCTGTCAGAGGCCCCGTAGGTTTTTCTATTATTGTCATTTTTACTTCCTGCTAAATCGTTTAAGACTCGGAGCCTAATGCTATTAACTGTCTTGACCCTTTGCCCTTAACGCGCAAACTACTTTACCCTAAAGCCTTTTCAGCAAATGCTTTGGCCCACTTATAATCAGCTTTGCCGTTAGCCCCTCGGCGCACTTCTGGTGCTGGCAATATTTGCCTAGGTGTTTTGTAGCCAGACAAATGCTCAGTGGTAAAACTTATCAACTCCTCCGCAGTCAACTGACTGCCCTCTTTAAAAGAGGTGACAGCGACTATGCGCTCACCAAAGCGCTCATCAAACACACCAACCACTAAGCAATCTATTACTTCAACATGGCGCTTCACCGCTTCTTCTACTTCTTCAGGGAAGACTTTTTCGCCTCCCGTATTGATACAGGCACTGCCGCGACCCAAGAGGATAATAGAACCATCTGCCTCTACCGTCGCATAGTCTCCGGGGAAGCTATAACGCACGCCGTCTACTTCACGAAAGGTTGCCGCAGATTTTTCTTCATCTTTGTAATAACCCAGTGGAACAAATGCTGAGGTGGCAATTTTGCCCATTTCGCCAGAACCGGCTTCAACAAAACGGCCATCGTCGGTAATCACTCGAACGCCTTCGTTTAACTCAAATTTAGCAGTGCCTTTAACATCATCACGAGTGGTGGCCGAGCTACCCATGCCGCCTTCTGAGGAGCCCATAATGTCGGCCAACACCATGTCATGATGGCGCAGCAAGCCTTGCTTAATTTCCTGACTCCACATTACGCCGCTTGAGGCAATTTGCTTTAATGTGGATAAATCATAGGGTGTGCCGCGTTTTTCAGCTGCATCCAATGCCGCCAATATCGGCCGCGCGAATGCGTCACCCACAATCACAACATCTGAAACCCGATACTCTTCCACTTGCCCTAACAACAGATCAGGATCTAAGCCCAACTTGGAAGTGGTGACAACAGTGCCGCCCAACAACATAGGCAAGAAGCTACCTAGCCACACCCCTGTGCCATGCATTAAGGGACACGCCGGCAAACTTACAGGCGGCGCTTCAATTTGCTCTAAAAAGCCTAAATATTCCGACATGTTTTTGGGTGGCATCAGTCCTCGCCCAGCCGCGCCCATGCCAATAAGAAATTCTGCAAACGCGCCCACTGGATACATTACGCCCTTGGGCATGCCGGTAGTGCCGCCGGTGTAAAGCATGTACACGCCTTCTGGATCTTGGGCAACTCGAGGGGCTGGCTTGTTTTGCCGAATGGCGCGTTCATAGTCTACGGCGCCCTTAAGCAGAGTTTCAGTGTTGTCGTCGATTTGTACGAATAGCTTTACCTTGGGCAGTCGATCTTTAATTTCCCAAATGCGCATGGCATAACAAGATTGAAAAAAGATCACTTCAGAGTCGCTGTTATCCAAGAGGTAAACGAGTTCGTCGGTTTTATAGCGGTAATTGACGTTGATGGGGCATGCGCCCGCCTTAAAAATGGCGAACTGAGCTTCTTGGTATTCATTGCGGTTGTGCATATAAAGACTGGCCTTCGCACCGGGGCCAACGCCGTGGGCGCTGAGTAAGCTGGCTATAGACGCCGCACGTCGCTCGAACTCGCGCCAACTGGTATAGCGTCCATCAGCAATAGTGGCGGTGCGATTAGGATAGGCATCGCTAATTGCCTCCCAAGCAGCTGCAAAATGAAAATCCATAACCTCTCCTAGACAGCTTGTTAGTTAACAATGCTGCAAAAAAATATTTGTTCGGGGCAAATTACCGAAGCCAAAGACTGGGCAAAAATCCCTACAAGGCCAAGAATACTGTCTGAATTGTCGGCAAAGGTCCACGCCGGGATTTGCACAGCCACTTTGCCGCAGCCCCACCTCTCAGGGGTCATTCCGCGCATTCATCTATTTTTACGCCCTTTTATCCAATCTTGCTTCGCAGTTGGCACGTTTCAAGCTAACTTTTAGTGAATTTGACCATAAACCTAGCCTCAGGCGTTACAAACCCACAGATTTACTAGGGCTAAAACTGGCATGGGAATTGAATTGTAAGTGACATAGAAGCTTTTACTTAAGCTTTACTACTTTTTCTTATTTGGAGGCTAGATCAGTGAAAGGCCAGCTACGTATTTCTCGGGTGCGGCGACCACGAGCAACCTTGTTAGCAATATTACTGCTTGGGGGTGTTTATTGCGCGCTAGGTTTATGGGCCCACGGCCATATTGTAATGAGCAACAACACCAACGCACAGGCTGCCGAGCAACAATTCGAACAGAAACTTGTCAAACAGATTGAAACCGTGACTCATATTCTGATCGACGTAGTTCATGAACCAAGCATCAGTCTTGTTAGGGTTTTCCACAGACTTTAGGTCAGCGGCGAACTAAAACATTTGAGACGCTAATACATAAAAAGGAACGCTATTGTGAGTTGGAAAGAAAAATTACATCTAGACAACATATATTTGGACAAAGAAAACGCTTGGATCTTCGGCGTTTGCGCAGGCATTGGTAGCGCACATAACCTGGCGCCACAACTGGTCCGCGTCTGTGCAATTATCAGTGGCCTGTTCCTTCCCAAACTGACCATCGCAATTTATCTAATTGCCTGGCTGGTTTTTGACGATCCTAGTGAACAGGCTGATCCACTTCATTTTGATGAAGAACTTGGCGACGATAAGGCATAGAGCACCCAGCACTTGCAGCCTTTTGACTAGCAGGCCCAAGCTGCCGCCAACCATTTATAGCGCGGCGGCTAGTTTAGAAGTTTTCAGCAATTTCACCGTCAACCTCATACCGCCTAATTTGGTAGAAATTTTCACGGGTAGAAAACCCAACGATGGCGCTAACCAATATGTCACGCGCCTGTGCACACTGCCCTCGACATAATCATAAGGCTCCGACTCCACTTTTATGACACTAATAGTCTGGCCGGCAAAAGACATTTGCACAGTCGATTGATCAACGGAAAATATATAGCGGCCAATTGTGTCATCGACATAGCTCAACATAACATTGTCGTTGCCATGAGGATTTTTTAATGCACAAGCCAGGGCCGCGAATTGACTGAGCTTATCTACATAGGTTGCGTTATCTAAGGTCAGGGTTACTGCTTGGGGTTGGGCGTCAGGTGTTTTTGGCCCTTGAGTTAATCCCTTGTAGTTAATCAACATTTGCTGCCAATCAAAAACCACAGCGTCGTCAAAGCGCCAACCGGGACTAAAACCACTGTTCTGATAGTTTTGTAATCGATAATCGCAGTTGGACAAGGAAAAAACTGACTGATGATTATTCGCTGCCAAGAAGTGGTTCACCTGACTTGTTGCGGTGACGTTATGACCATCCCATAAAACCTCAACTTTGGCCTTCAGACCCACGGGCAAGCCCAACAAGTACACTCCGTATTCCCAGCTCCCAGCCATTGCCTGCACGATCAACCGCCCTTGGTCTACGACCAATAGATCATCTGCATAAATTGCCTTAGACCCTTGGTCAGTCAATTGCCTGTTGGCAGCAAGAGCCTGAACAGCCCCCACCTGTAAAAAAATCATAAAAATCAGCAAAAATACACTTTGGTTACTTTTGCGATCAGTGCTTTGGGGGCGAAACAACTTTCGCCAGACTATGGTCGTTATCACTAGTGAGGTCGTTATCTTATTACGGCTTTTGCGGCGGTGGCAGCAGTTCATCGTCGGGCTGCTCAAGTGCTGGTGTAGAGGTTTTAGCTGCGGTGTTTCGCCATTGCTTAAAACTTTCAAGCTCTGTACTCAACTGAGCAATGACGTAACTTACAACAGCAGCATCATCGATAAATCCCCAACCGAAGAGAAAATCAGGAACCCCATCCAATGGCACCACAAAGTAAATAATAGCACCGGCAACGCTAGCAATTGCCTGTGGAGAAATATCCCGGTACTCACCGGCGATGTAGGCTTTGAGCAAATCAATTAAAAGGCCAAGTTGTTCGCCTACCGCTTTGATTTTTTCACTACCGCTACCATTGAGTTTCTTAGCCGCCTGCACCACCAACCGTTTGAGACCGCTTGGATTGCTCAAGAGTTTTGCGCCACGACGCAAATAGGCGCTAAAACCCGAAGGCACCTTTAGGCTCATAGCTAAAGACTTGCCTCGTCCGCGGGAGCTGAACTATTGATGTTCTTTGGCTTAGTTGCCCTCCACTGCACAGGGGGCGCATAGGTTGTCACTTGTTGACGCACAAACGAAAGCGCCCAGCGGACAAAAGTTTGGCTATGCAGGTCTTTCGTTAAACTGTCTATACCCTGAGCAAAAACACGTTCGCCTAATATATCCTCACGGTGGGTCATCAAGGCCTGGGCATAACCTTTATTGAACTCTGGATGACCTTGAATGGTGATGACCTGGTTATTCATGGTGAATCCAGCTATTGGGCACAATTCGTTGCTGGCAAATAATTGCGCATATTCCGGCAATTGCTGAACTTGATCCTTATGACTGGAAAGCAAACTAAGGTCTTGAGCGCCGCCGTCCATCCAACCGCAGGGCACTACCTTGCTGGTGTGCACGCCTACTGCCCAACCAGCCGATGCTGGCGCCACAACGCCACCAAAAAAATGCGCCATCAACTGATGACCAAAGCAAATCCCTATGATCTTCTTCTGCTGATTTAAGGCCCGTTCCATAAATTGGGCTAACTGAAAGATCCACAGTTCGTCGTCGTACACACTGAGACGGCTGCCAGTAACAATGTAGGCATCACACTCCACCGCCTCAGGCATGGCTTCTTGCACAACATAATTGGTGAACTTAATCTGTGGGTCTTGTTGAGCGAACAATTGCATAAACATATCTGGATAATCGCCGTGTACGGGCTGCAGATGCTCAAGTACCGAATCGGTTTGCAAAATGCCGATATGTAAACTCATCAAATAATCTCGAAATAGCGTTCTAGCTGCCAGCTGTTGAGGCTGCGCTGATATTCACGCACTTCCCAATGGCGGCTCATAACAAAGTGATCGACAAATTCATCGCCCAAATAGCTTCTCGCAACGGACGATGCATCCAGCGCCTTGGCTGCGTCCGCCAAGTTACTGGCAAACTTCGCCTCTACGGGCAAATTGTCTTCGACATCGTAGGCATTACCTGTAATCGGTAGCCCTGGATCCAGATTTTGCCGAATGCCTTCTAAGGCTGCACTGAGCATAGCGGCGGCTGCAAGGTAGGGATTGCCATCTGCGCCACCCACCCGACATTCAATACGCTGACTACTGCTATCACCTGGTATCACGCGAATAGCAGTTGTACGGTTCTCAATACCCCAGGTAGCCGCCGTGGGTGCCCATGCACCTTTGACCAAACGCGTATAACTGTTAATGGTGGGTGCTAATAGCGAAAGGAATTCGGGTAAATACCGCTGCAGGCCTGCAACCGCTTGGCGCTGCAATAAGGACATGCCTCGGTCACCACCTGGCTCAAAGAATGGATTGGCGCCATCTGCGTCGGCCACACTGAAATGGAAATGACCGCTCTGGCCCGGATAATCCATAGACCACTTAGCCATAAACGTGGCCATAAGCTCTTGGCGTTGAAAAAACACTTTGGTGAAAGTCTTAAACAAGGCCGCTCGATCCGCAGCCTGAATACCCACTTCAGATTTAAGCGCAGCTTCCCATACGCCGGGGCCAGTTTCGCAGTGCAGGCCTTCAATATCACACTCAATGGCTCGACAATAATCTAGCAGAGCATTAAAGCGCTGGGATTCCACCGAAGTGCGTAACACTGAATAGCCAAAATTGCCTGGAGTCAATGGCGTGAGGCCACGATAACCTTTATCGCGAACACTATGTGGGGTTTCAGCAAAGACGAAAAACTCGTACTCAAACCCCGAGCGAACGCTTAGCCCCATTGCGGCATATTCGGCCAGCACGTTCTTTAAACGCGTACGAGGACACAAAGGGTGGTCGGCGCCATCCGAGCCGACAAACTCGCCAATGAAATATGGACAGTTTTCGTCCGGCAACCAACGCTCGGTTTCCACGAGGAGGCGAAAGCTTGTATCGGGAAAGCCAGTATGCCATCCGGTGTAGGCTCCAGCATCGTAGAGTTGATCGTCCACGTCCCAACCAAAGATACAGTCACAAAACCCGCCCTGTTTTTTCAGCAGACTTATAAACTTGTCAATGCCCACATACTTGCCGCGAATAACACCATCAATATCAGTAAGACCCAATTTAACTTGGCTAACGCCCCGGTCGGCATAATGAGCCAATTTTTGCTGCAAAGTCTCAGCATCAATACTGTCGATATCTGTACCTAAATCCGAGCGCTTATCCGACATCAACGTATATCCTTTTATCCGATTTTTTATGCCATCGGCGCCCTAATTACGGCCGAGCGCCCATAATGCCCAAAATTTACGTTGAGTTGCCATTTCTAAATCATTTTATTTGCAAAACCCAACTCTCTATTTAGGCCTCAGCTGTATGGAACTTTCGATCCGATACAAGATATTTCTACTTCACGTTGGGATTTGTTACTAAGCGACACATATAACTCTAAACCATTGCTATGCCGTCAAATTTTGTCAACTTGCCCTGTGGATAAGTTTGAGGATAACTTGTGTCATTACAATGTATATCCGCTGTGAATCCTTTGATCCGAAAATAGAGGCTGAAGCAAATAATTAATAAAGTTTATGTAATTCAACACGTTAAGAGACAATTATACTATTTGAATTGAACGTTCGGCGCCATGTTACGACATATCATAGTTTTGTTTTCTAATGTGCATAAAGCAATCCGTTTGCACGTAAGCGGTTACTAACCCGTCAAGCCCTACCGGCAATAAATCCCCGCTAATCCACCCCTGATTACCACGAAATTAACCTGTTGGCGAAATGATAACACAACCCTTAAGCTGCGCGGTTGCGGGGGAATTTGCAGCCCTTTGAACTACATCCCAGTCAATTATTACTGCACACCGTAACAGGCGCATAAATGACCCTCAAAGGCTCAATTGACCGAAAAACGCAGCCAAAAATGACGGAAAAATCTGCCAATTAATGCATTAGATTAAACATCTTACGACGGTACTTTCCGGCAATCTCGTTACCCTTGCCCAACATGTTAAACACACGCAGCATTGTCAGCCGGCCTATGTCCTCGCGGAACTCACGGTCACTGCGCAAAATATCCATGCAGCTGTCCAAACCTTCCACGTAATGCTCACCAACAATCAACTGAATTGCCAACTGGTAGCGAATTTCAAGGTCATCGGGCGCGCTGGTAACGGCCTGTCGAAGCGCCTCTAGAGAATCCATGGCGGCTACTTCCTCAATAAATTCTAATCTGTTCTGAGGCCGCTCTCGGCCCGTAGTGTCTTCTGGAATGGAAGCAAGCACAGTACGAGCATCATCTAAGTCGCCTTTACGTACCAATGCGTCTGCCAACTCTACTCGCAAGGATTGGTTCTTTGGCTCTTCTTGGATGCTCTCTTGCAGTACTTCAACTGCGCCGGCAAAGTCGCCAGTGGCAAGCATATGGTCTAGATCACCTTTAATGGCATCTGCGGCAGACTCAGTGAGTCCATCCAATATTGTACGCAACTGGGCTTCATCCGCAGGGCCGTCAATTTGCTCGGATATTTGACCCAAGTGGATGACGCGAATACTAGGGAGACCTTGTACCTGTAGGCGTTGGGCTAAATTCTGATCAATGGAGACATCTGACAGGGCCAAAATAAATTTACCCTGGTATTCGGCGAGCAGCTGCTCGAGCAGAGCTCTGCCCTGCACAGATAAGGGAACCTGCTCTGCCCAAAATAGAACAACAACGGGTATGGTCTGTGACTTGTCGATAACATCGGTTTGAAACGAGTCCACGGTAACGTGGATTGGGGCATTAACTTGCATGAATAAGGAATCCTTTTATTGGGTCACTGGGCGTGAACGGTGTGTTTATAAATTTACGCGACTGTTTCATTCACCAAAGCACTCCACAAACATTTTTGGCAATGACAGCGAGTCTTTTAGGCGATGGGTTAACATCTTGTTTGACGATGAACGAACATCTTTTTTGCGATGAACGAACATCTAGGCAACCTTCCAATACTATTTGGCGGGGTCTCTCAAATCACCTTATCGAAGGAAATTTGCCGTGTTAGTGGCTTTTTGCCAATCCAGTCAAAGCCTTCATTTTGCGTGGCAATAACCAAGCTCGCCACCTGTTCTCGAAGCTCGGCAAACATTTCGTCGACAAGATTAACGGCATTATTTTGCGCACTCACATGACCAATCACAACGTGTAGGTCTTTATGCGCTAACAAACCAAGTAGATCTCGTGCCTGAGCGTTGGAAAGGTGTCCGTGATCTGCAGCCACACGGCGCTTCAACGCTGGCGGGTAAGCGCCAGCAAAAAGCATATTGCGATCATGGTTCGCTTCTAAGAGTAAATGCGTACAGTGCTCAAACTGCTTCACTACATGGGGCGTCACGCTCCCAAGGTCGGACAGCACACCTATTTTGGTAGCGTCCTTAGACAAGACAAATTGCGTGGGCTCTCGAGCGTCGTGAGGCACTCTAACCGGATTAACCAGAACACCTTCCACTTCAAAGGGCGCGTCGCCATCAAAGGCATTGCACTGGAAATCTTGGGGACTGTTCTTTAATGTCCCATGAGAGGCGTACACCGGTATTGCATAGCGATGAGACAACCCTGCCACTCCGGCAATATGATCGCTGTGCTCATGGCTAACCAAAATAGCTGTTATATCACCAGGGCTCATTTCTAACCGCGCTAAACGCTGCTCCGCTTGTTTACGGTTAAAGCCACAGTCAACCAAAAAAATGGCATCGCCTATAGCAACAAGAGTGCCATTGCCGCGACTACCACTGCCAAGGGATGCAAAACCACCCATTAAGTGGCGAATTCTCTGATGAGTACTAGGATCTTCTGAGCTTTGTCGGCGTCAGTCATCGGCGCACCGTCTTGTACAACAATGACATCGAAACCGCTCTCAGCATCACCTGACATTTGAATGACTGCATTTATCCGTCTGGCTTCACTGTTACAAGAAAAAGTCACTCGGCATAAAACGCTGCCTTTGGCGTCACCAGAAAATAACTCAGTAGCGATCGTCACATCATACTCGCCGGCATCGCTGCTTTGCTCGTTAACCTCTATTTCCGCATTCTTCATAGCTTGACCTAAAGTTGCCCAAGCACGCGAGCGGTCAAGAAAGAGCTTAAGTACCGGCACGCCATCAGCATTTCGCGACAAGTCGGTTTTTGCGCTAGCGCCGATTTGCAGGGCCACCTTAGATACCGTTGTCTCTGCAACTCGGGCCGCGATATAGCCGCCAATTTCATTCAGCAAACTGCGTTCGGCGGTCGCCATATTAGATTTCAGATCATTTAGGGAAATCACATCGTCGGCTGCAAGTTGATCTTGCGTGTCATTTTCGTGACGAATGTGTACTTCCGTAGACTGCGGCTGCAGACCCTGCTCGACACGAATTAAGAACCTATCTTTGCCCTGGTTTTGAGCTGTGCCTTCGACACCGTCCTGTGCAGGAACGGCTTCTTCACCACGTCGATTATTACGCAAAAGTGTGCGCACAACGTCTCGGTAATCTTTATCTTCAACGGTCAACCAAGCGGTGTTAAGGCGCCCAACTTCTGGCCTATCCATCTCTAAAACAATGCCGTTATCAGCAAAGAACTGTTTCATCTTGGGCCACGCAGTAGTTGCCGGCTCAGGCACCACCAACCAATTACGTCCACCCAAAGCTTGTAGGCGTACTTCATCTCTATTGTCGCTGGCGTAAAGAGCATCAGGTAACGGTGGTCTTTGAGGATAGAAAGATGGATTACGTTGCTCGCCAATCACCGGCAGCAGAATAGGATTGTCAACAATGCTGCCATCCAGATCATCCGGTATTTGCAAAGGTGGCAACGGCTTCGTGTCGATATAGGATTCTTCCTCAGGTGCAGCACCGCCAAACCAACCACAGCTTGCAGTCAGACAGACGAGTAATACGATACTTATAAATCTCATTTGCCTGCTCCGGCTGTAGTTACTGCGTTACGCACTTGTTCGTGGTGCTGGTCACTCAATGGAATAAGGGGTAAACGAATGCCCCCTTGCATACGACCCAATTCACTGAGAATCCACTTGGTTGGGGTGGGCGATGATTCGACGAACAGCGCATCATGCACCGGTTGCAGCCTTGTATCTAAAATCTTTGCTCGAGCGTGGTCACCTTTCAAGTAACTGGCACAAAATTCTGACATCAATTCAGGTAGCACATTAGCGGTTACAGAAATTGTACCTGCCGCGCCCAAAGTCATCATCTCTAAGGTCTGCGCATCTTCTCCAGAGAGCAGAAAAAAGTCGTCTTGAGCCGCGCCAGTTAGCGCGCTCTTAATCGCACTGACTCTGGTTGCGTCTCCGCAGGCATCCTTAATTCCGACGATATTAGAAAAATTCGCCAGCCTTGCCACTGTCTCTGCCTGCATGTCGCAGCCGGTTCGCGGCGGTACGTTATACAAGACGATAGGCACAGTTGTGGCATCTGAAATGGCCTTATAATGCTGGTACAAACCTTCTTGGGTAGGGCGATTGTAATAAGGCGTAACCAGTAAACAGGCATCCGCTCCCAACCCTTGGGCTTCTTGAGTTTGGTGAATGGCTTCGGCGGTAGAATTACTACCTGTGCCAGCAATAACTGGAATGCGCTTGGCGACTACTTCGATAGTGCGCTTGATGACCTGTAAGTGTTCATCTGTATCTAAGGTCGCGGATTCACCCGTGGTGCCCATGGGCACAATACCGTGGGTGCCACTTTCAATATGCCACTCTATAAGGCTGTCCAAAGCCACCCAATCGATGTCGCCGTTGTCGCGCATTGGGGTAACTAGGGCAACAATACTCCCTGTCAGCATAAGGTTCGCCTATGTGGTTTTAGTAAAAGCGAAATGGTACGCAGGCGTGGTGTAGGTAACAAGCTCTGCGTCACCGGTAAAAACCATATATCGCACATTTTTTTGCTCCACTTTGCACAATCGATCAATGTTCAATGAGCAGACTCTTGCGCAACAACCTGTCGAGATGCCTAACATGGGCCTGAGTAGAGACATTCAATCCAGTCGCAACCTGATTGCGCCCTTTATTTTCGATACTTGTAGCCAAATTTTCCAGTTGCACCAACACCGCTGACCGCGCCAGAGCATCAAACTTGCCAGAATTGTCGTTAAGTATTTTTGTTAAGCGGTGGATGAATTCAATTTGTAGGTATTGCCGAAAACTTCCGACATTTCCCGCCATATCGACGGCAAAAACTGCCTCAGTTAGATCAGTCATCACTTGACCAAGCTCATATTCATTACCGTAAGCACTTGAATCAGTAATGCGTTGCAATGTTTTGGGGTGAAGCAAGTGCGCTAAAACATTTTTTTGTACTGACAGAAACATTTGATGAATCTTTGGATCTTCAGGACTGTCGTAAAAATCAAAGCCTCTGCGCTGCTGCTGCAATTTACTGAAAAGCGGCTGGGATTGCGCAAGAACATTGGGTGCAAAAATATAGTCGTTGAGCACTTTCATTGCTCGCCGCTGCTGCTCTGCCGACACCGGCTCGTAGGGTGAAAGGTCAGAACTACCCGGCGGCAAGCGGTTAATATGTACGCCACCAACATATCGCGAAACCACCCCAGAGGAACGCTTGAACTGATTCATCAGCACCACGTAATTGTTATACAACTTTTGATAACTTTCGCCTTGATAAGACTCGGCAAGCTGCCCTTGCACCGTCTTCAAATGTTCGAGGCGTTGTTGGGCATAACCAATTGCATCGCTACTTAGATCATAGATATTAATGTGCGGGTCGATACCGCGCCCAGGACTACGCATATCATCAGCGTCATTACCGTAGGTCAATTGGGGTTCACTGGCTCTGGCCAAAATTTCATCAAGGCCCTGAGCCTGATCAGCCTTGGCAAATTCAGCGTATGCATAAGTGATAGCCCAATCGTCATATGGACCAGGGCGGTTTTGATAGAACAACGTTTGTGTCTTGTTAGCTGGCGCAACGTTTACCGCCTCATAATCCATCACCGACGCAGAAAGTCCTTTTTCCGCCACTGCAACAGGGTCAAAGACATTGGGTAAAAGCTGGCTGGCGCGCATATTATGGGTCAAACCCAAGGTGTGCCCAATTTCATGTAGGGTGAGCATGTATATGCTGTCTTTAATCAGCTGTTCACGCAGTGCATCTGGCGCGCTGCTCAACAGCAGCGCTTGGTCGGCGAACAAAAAATCCGCCTGCATCTGGTAGCCCAAATCACAGTATTTGCCGTGTTTGTCGGCTGGCAGAGCATGCTTCGGAGTAGGCTGCAGTAGCTCCTTAATCTTCAAGCGACTGGTCAAATAGGCGAACTCCAACATTATGTCCGCTCCAATGATCTGCCCTGTGCGCGGATTGGAAAAAGACGGACCATACCCACCAAAAGGGGGCGTCGGTGAAGAGGTCCAGCGCATCACATTATAACGAATGTCTCCGGCGTCCCATGTGGCGTCATCAGGTTGCACGTTTATCTCAATGGCATTGCTGAACCCTGCCTTCTCAAAGGCACTGTTCCAGCTCAGACCTGCGGCCTTAATAAGGTCACGAAACTCGTAGGGCGTGGTGTTTTCAATCCACCAGACAATGGGTTCAACTGGGTCTGAGATTTTCGCGGTAGGATCTTTCTTAACCAAGCGCCAGCGATTGACTACATCCTTGTAAGGTGCCGGGTCGCGGCTGGTCAAGTCGGTGATACGATCGGTAAAAAAACCTACACGATAGTCATCACGTCGCGGCTGGTAATCTGCTGAAGGCATAGCAATAAAATTATGCTGAATAAGTACGCTGACATAGCGACTATCGGTGACATCTTCACCACCTTCAACCGTAGGCGCTTGGTCTTCATAGACTAAATCGGTGGTGACCAACGTATTGTCCGGATAACTGGCAAGCCTGACTATTTTTGATCGATCCGTACTCAGCTTACCCAATGCAAAAGCTTTTCCTGGCTTTTCGTCGGGCCGAGGCGAAGCCTTAATTTGACTCAATGCTTCGCCTATAAATACACCGCCAACCTCTACCAAAATATCACCGCCAACTTTGTCTTCGGCAACAATTTTCGCGACGGCTAGCACCGCATCAGGCACATTGGCATCTTTAGCACGATTCAGTGGGCTTGCTGGGTCTAAATAGAACAGCGTATTGGCTTGGACGAATTCAACACGGTCAAAGTGTCGGGTAACCTTGAGTACTTTGTTATCTCTATACTGGCCACGAAAATGTCCACCTTCCACTACGCCATCGACTAGAGTGACAGTATGTATAAATTCCTGATCAAGCTGATCCTGCTTGATACGCAAATGCACCGAACCGTCACTTGAGTTGCGATATAGCGTAAAGAAACCAGCAATGACTTCGGCATCTTTGACAACAGATTCAATGGTTTTGATTTCTTTCTCATCTACCTCTGTCTTGCCACCAACCTTAACTGCCGTCATTTGATCAAGCTCTACGACAGCCTGCGTGGCAGCTTTTTTGTCACCACATCCGGTCAAAGGAATGCCCACACAAAGGCATAGAACGCAACTCTGCTTTAACAAGTTATGGAATGATCTCATCGCGATGGTCCTGTTTTACTAATACTTTTCAAAGTGGCTTTGTGCCTACTCAGGGCTCTATGAATTGCCACTGGGCATGCGTTTGCGAGTATCTAGTTCGGCTTTACTCCGCCTCCTTTTAACTCTTCGTCTAGCTCTTCATCTACATTAGGCCAAGCAGAATAAATTGCCTTGATCAGGGTGGCCAATGGGATAGCAAAGAACACACCCCAGATACCGCCGAGGCCACCAAATGCGAGTACCGCTATAATAATTGTGATTGGGTGCAGGTCTACAGCCTCGGAGAATAATAATGGCACCAAAACATTGCCGTCCAAAAATTGAATAAAGAGATAGGCCAACATGATCCAACCAAGATCTAACGTGAAACCGAACTGCAAAACCGCCACTGCAAATACCGGCAAGGTCACTATCGCGGCGCCGACAAAGGGAATCAACACAGAAACGCCAACAATCACTGCCAACAGAGCTGCGTAATTTAGGCCAAAGAGAATAAAGGTAACGAAGGTGACGCTGCCTACAATTAAAATCTCCAACACCTTGCCGCGCACGTAATTGCCTAACTGCGCATTCATCTCAACCCCAACAGAATCTAATAGCGGACGCTTCTTGGGTAAAATAGAAACCACCCAGGCCAAAAGAGCATCTTTATCTTTCAACAGGAAAAACACTGAAATTGGCACTAAGACCAAATAAATTAGTAGGCCAAAAACCGAAAACACTTGAGAAAATGCACTCTCTAAAATAACGCCACTAACGTTACCTAATTCACGCGCGCCCTGCTCTACAATTGCCGCTACCTGTGTCTCTGTCACATATTCTGGGAATCGCTGGGCTAGGTTGAGCAACCCTTCTTGAAGGCGTGTGATTAATGTCGGCACTAGACGGCCCAAGCTCTGAACTTGCTGCCAAAGTAGCGGCACGATAAGGAATACAATTGCCATAACGGAACTGACGAACAACAACACGGAAATGTTCACCGCCAAAATTCGCGGCATACGCAGGTTTTGCAAACGCGTCACCAAACCCTCTAACAAGAAGGCAATCACCAAGCCTGTCAGCACTGGCGCTAACGCGCCGCCAAGGGTGTAGAGCAACGCCATGATCACTGTCAGAGAAAGCACCAAATAAACGGCATCCTCTTGAGAGAAGTAACGATTCAACCAACCGCCAATTATATTTAAAAAATTCATGCTTTTTTCTGTATCAGGTAAGTGTAAACACCGTCTTCTTCCGTAGACGATAGCAGTGTGTGCCCGCTCTGAGAGGTAAAGACAGAAAAGTCTCTAACCGAACCTGAGTCCGTGGCTTGCACACGCAAAACTTGTAACGGTTCTAGCCCATTAAGGGCCTTCTTAGCCTTTAACAACGGCATGGGACACATCAAACCTTGAAGGTCCAAGTCCATGTCTACATTTACGCCCGGGGTTGCCCCAGGTGATGCGCTGGTTGAGTTAGAGTTGATCATATTATCCACCTTATTCATGAGCGAAATGTACCACAGGCTTGCAAATTTAGTGCATTAGGCCGCAATTCTAGAGTTTTTTTCTTGCATAACTTTCCTAACAGTTCAGATAGCGTACTATCGACTTATGAAGGAACTATGCAAGACCTCAATTCGCACCCTATTTCGCAGCCTTTCAGATAAAGGTGGGTGGCTTGCTCAGCGCTGTGTGCTCTCGGCCTTGTTGCTGGCGCCGGGCATTAGTGCATCAACGCCCAACGACCTTCCCAGCCTTGGTGATAGTTCTTCGCGCATCGTCTCGCCGCAAATGGAGCAACAGATCGGCGAAATATTTTTAAAGCAATTACATGCAGCTCTACCGCTGTCGAAAGATGTGCTCATTCAATATTATGTTGAACAGCATATGTCCACCCTGGCTCAGTACTCGAGCTTACAGTCCGCCTTGAACACCGTTGTGGTGGTAGATAACCCAAACATCAACGCGTTCGCAGCGCCTGGTGGCATAGTGGGTATCAATCTTGGGCTACTAATCTATGCCCAAGACAGCGATGAGTATTCCTCGGTAATGGCCCACGAATTGGCCCACCTTAGTCAGCGGCATTTCGCTCGCGGAATCGAAGCTCAGCAGACCTCCAGTGTACCGAATCTTGTTGGATTGCTCGCAGCAGTTTTAGTGGGTGCTGCAGGTGGCACAGACGCAGGATTAGCAGCGCTGACAACGGTGCAAGCCGTAGGTCAGTCTAAGCAACTGCGCTTCAGCCGGGACCGCGAACAAGAAGCGGACCGCATTGGATTGAATACCCTAGCTCGGGCCAATCGTGACCCACAAGCTATGTCGCGCATGTTCGAAAGAATGCAAAGAGCCTACCGGTTTACCAGACGCCCCCCTGAATTTTTGCTCACCCACCCGTTATCAGAAACTCGAATAAGTGATGCTAAGAATCAGGCACGCAAATATGCTGATCAGGTGCAATTGGAAGACAATGCAGAAAACCAAAGAGATGACTTTGATTATCAACTTATGCGCTCGAGAGCCAGAGAGCATTTCGTCACTGTTCCCGGCGCGGAAATTAAAACCTATCGAAATAAGCTCGAAGACGACCCTCATGACCTAACCGTCCAATACGCTTTGGCTTTATCGTTAAGCAAAAATAAAGAGCACACAGAAGCTGTGCAGTTGGTCGAGAATCTCTATCGACAAAATCCAAACAGCGTCCTCTATACCGGCGCATTGGCAGAAGTGCTGATCAACGCAGAGCGCCACATTGAAGCCCAGCGCCTGCTCACCGCCACATTGCAGCTTTACCCTGGAAATTTCCCCTTAGAAATGTTGCTTGGGCAAAGCAAAATAGCCACCAAAGATTTTATCGAAGCTGAGCTATTATTGGAAAATCAAGCCAAACGCCGCCCCAATGATGTGAATGTTTGGTATGAACTGGCGGAAACCTCTGGCCTAGCGGGCAATGTCACGGGTGTGCATTTAGCCAGAGCCGAGTACTTTTATTTGAACGGTGCGTTCCACAGAGCTATTCAACACTTAGAGTACGCCCAGCGCTTAGTGGATGATGCAAACCAGCAGTTAGAAGCAAAATTGACACAAAAAATTCAAGACCTACGCACAGAAATCCGTCGTGCTAATAGCTAGTAGCGCAGCACCCGGCTAAACCTTAAGCCTGAAAATCCAACATACGATCTAACGGCATTTTCGCTCGCACGCCCAACGCTGGATCTACGAGAATCTCATTCTTCTGACGATAGGCTGCATCCGTTAACAACCTATCCAAGTTACGTAACTCATTCATAGCCATCCAAGGGCAATGCGCACAGGAGCGGCAGGTTGCACCGTCACCAGCGGTGGGGGCTTCAATAAAGGTTTTATTTGGATTTTCGCGGCGCAGTTTATGGAAAATGCCTCTATCCGTGGCAACAATAAAGGTCTCATTAGGCAGCTCTTTGGCCGCTTTAATAATGGCGCTGGTAGAACCTACGGCATCAGCAATATCAATGACTGAAGCCGGTGATTCCGGATGGACAAGAACTCCCGCCTCAGGATAGACCCGCAGCAAATCAGTTAAAGCCTTTGCTTTAAATTCTTCGTGAACCACACACGCGCCACTCCAGAGCAACATATCCGCCTGAGTCTGGGTCTGAATATAAGCACCCAAATGCTTGTCGGGCGCCCATAAAATTTTCTCGCCATTGGCTTTGAGACTTTCGACAATTTCCAACGCACAACTACTGGTCACCACCCAATCAGCAAGGGCCTTCACTTTGGCCGAAGTGTTCGCATACACCACTACCGTATGATCCGGGTGAGCCTGAATAAACTGCGCAAAATCTTCTGGAGGACACCCCAAGTCTAACGAACACTCAGCATTCAAAGTGGGCATAAATACGCGCTTTTCAGGCGATAGAATCTTCGCCGTTTCACCCATAAAGCGCACGCCGGCAACAACCAAATTTTCGGCTTTATGATCGCGTCCAAAACGTGCCATTTCCAACGAGTCGGAAACAAAGCCACCGGTCTGTTCGGCAAGATCTTGAATATCGCCATCAACATAATAATGAGCAATCAATACAGCACCCTGAGCTTGCAACTTTTGCGCGATTTGCTCTTTGAGCTGGCTGCGCTCGGTATCATTCAACGCCAAACTGCCCACCAAGGGTACTTGTTCAGGCGAAAGACTATAGTCTGGTAGGCTCTGATTAGGCATATTGCAGATCATCACTAGTTAGTTAAGAAACAAAATATTAGGGGCAAATGATTCCAAATGCGAACACCTATATAAAAACTATCTATGGGTGCTCACTAAACTCGCAGTAAATTGCACTCTGGCAACTCATGCTGTAGATACTGGTGCTAGGAAAAACTCCGCCAAATTTGAAAATACGCCAAAGCCAATTACCGGTCATATAGAATTCACCAACTGCAGAGAACTTACCCTACATGCCGCAGAAAAAGATAATTTTTCTCATAACGCCGCCAACAAATGAGCCTTACGCAATCACTGTGGCTGAAGAGAGCATAGAAGCAAATCATGTATTGCTGCCCAAAGCATTTGTAAATTGCGGCTGGGCTGTGACAAGCATAACCCATAAGGCTTTAAGTCTTGGGCCTGGTGGCATTTTGCTAGCAGGAGAACCGGCGGCGCACTATGACCTTATTTGGCCAGTGGGCTTTGGACCCAAGAACGGATTTTTAGATCGCAGCGGACTGCTTGCCAGCATTACACCAACTCGCCTTATCACACCCACTTCCACACAGATTTTGCATCACGGTAAAAGCGCATGGGTCGAATACTGCCCAGAAACCTATATCACTAATAATCCCACGACACTTATCAATGTTATGTCAGCTAGCCAAGGGGCTTGGATACTCAAACCCATGGCCGGCAGTTATGGCAGGGGTGTACAAACCATCAGCGCCGAGCAAACACAGCTGTTAGAACTTACTTTGGCTGAAGCTCCCGGTGCATATTTTTGCCTGCAACGCTTTTTGCCAGAAATCGCCCTCGGCGAAATACGCACTTTGGTGGTGGGCGGAAAAATTATTGGCAGCTACTTACGCAAGCCTACAAATGGCCTGCAAGCCAATTTGAGCCAGTTTGCCAATGCAGAAAAAACCGTACTTGAAGGACCAGCAGCCCAACTGGTTGCGGCAATTCAACAAGATCTTGTCGACAAACGCATCGGCTTTGCGTCTATCGACACCGTAGGCAAGTGGCTGATGGAGGTCAATATTGCCAACCCCGGAGGGTTGGGCACGTTAAACAGATTGTATGATCGAGATTTTGGCAGCCAGGTAGTTGCTGCCGTAGAGGGCTTCATTTAACGCGAAAGCCGATTTCATCTAGACCAGCACAAATAACTTAGACAGAGCCACCATCTACGCGAATAACGGTTCCTGTGGTAAAGCTCGCCGAACTACTAGCCAAATACAAAGCCGCGCCAACGATTTCATCAGGTCTGCCACCGCGACCAAGGGCTTGAGTAGATTTGGCTCTACGCTCAAATGCAGGCATGTCCCATGCTTTGGAAATATCCGTCAAAAACGGACCCGCAGCAATGCCATTAACTCGAACATTGGGCCCTAAAGCGAAGGCGAAGGACCGCGTTAAGGCGTTCAACCCAGACTTTGCCGCACCATAAGGTTCCGATGCTGGAGAAGGTGAAAGAGAGGCAACACTACTTATGTTGATAATACTGCCGCCATCGCCTTCTGCCATGCGCTCGCCCACGGTGGCCATAAGACGAAACGGACCTTTTAAATTTACCCCAATGACTTTATCAAATAGCGCTTCACTGACTGAGGATAACTTGTCATACAGCGGCGACATGCCGGCGTTGTTAATCAGAATATCGATGCGCCCAAAACGCGCATAAGCGGCCTCAACCATGGCATCAATCTCCCCCCAATGACCAACGTGACAGCCATAAGCCATGGCTTGGCGTCCCATGGCTTCTATTTCTGCGGCTACGCTGGCACAGGCATCTGCCTTGCGGCTAGTAATAACAACATCTGCGCCCCGCGCGGCTAATGCCAAAGCCATTTCCCGACCCAGCCCCCTACTGCCACCCGTTACTAAGGCCACTTTACCGGTAAAATCAAATAGCTCATCCATGTGCGTGCTCTCCCAAGCTCTAGCAAAGTCTAAGTAAGACTAATCTGTGAAAATTCGTAAAAGCCAGTTGTAGCACCAAATGCTGTGAAGGTTAAGTACTGTTAGGGTTAGCACCTTTGCACAGCATAAGGCGGTTTAGAATATTTGCCGATAACTGCGCGGAGCTAAGGCCCCGGACAGCAGTCTACTTTGACTTTTTTCAATGCTAATATCTGAGCTCTCACACAAGTGATGCAACAAACTTGTGGGAGCAGTCGAGGGGCAGAAACAATGTTGCAGCCAAACAAGCTGGGTCACCACTGATTAGGCTGCATTACTGTAGGTAAAACCAGCACCCAGCCATTATTGGCAACGCTAACAACGCAGGCCTTTACGCGATGACCCAGGCATTAAGAATAGAGAGACGCTGAATTTGCGCCTAAATTTGTGCGCAAGAAAGAGATTATTTAACGGGAGAACAATATGGGAATGTTAGACGGGAAGGTGGCACTAGTAACCGGCGCCGGTGGCGGCTTAGGTCGCGCCCACGCAATTCTACTGGCCAAAGAAGGCGCTAAAGTCGTGGTTAATGATTTAGGTGGCGCTCGGGATGGTACTGGGGCCAGCGCATCAATGGCAGATGGTGTAGTTGACGAAATCAATGCATCAGGCGGCGCTGCCGTTGCCCATTACGGTTCAGTGACCTCGCGAGAAGACGCCGAGGGCATGGTAAAAGCAGCCGTAGACAGCTTTGGTAAAATCGACATCCTGATTGCTAACGCCGGCATTCTGCGCGATAAGTCGTTCAAAAACATGACCGACGACATGTGGGACGTGGTTATGGACGTGCATCTGCGCGGCACTTACTTGGTCTCCAAGGTCGCTTACGATCAAATGATTAACCAAGGTACTGGCGGACGTATCATTATGACCAGTTCCACTTCGGGCTTGCTCGGCAACTTTGGCCAAACCAACTATGGTGCAGCCAAAGCGGGCATTGCTGGCTTTATGCGTTGCTTATGGCTAGAAGGTATAAAGTACGGTATTACCGTTAACGTCTTGGCGCCTACGGCCACCTCACGCCTAACAACAGATATCTTGCCCGAAGACATCCAGGAAGACTTTCCTCCTGAAGCTGTTTCACCTCCTGTGGTTTGGCTGTGTACAGATGAAGCGAAAGATGTCAGCGGCAGACAATGGCTGGTTGCCGGCAACAACGTCTCACTGCTGAGTTGGCAGGTAACGCCTATCGCCCAGCGCAGCGCCGACGGCGACGTCTGGGGCGTCGCTGAAATTGGTGAAAAGATGCTTGCCAGCAAAGAAAATTGGCCGCCGGTCAATCCATTACGTGGCGCTTAATAGCGCCCTTCATTTTTATAGAGCGAAAAAAATATGAACTTTGGTTTTACAGAAGAACAAAGCCTGCTCAGAGATCAAGTTGAGCGGTTTATGAAAGAAGCCTGTCCAATGCCTAAGGTGCGAGAAATCGCAGCCAGCGAAAGCCGTTTCGACAGTACGCTATGGCAGCAAGTGGCAGACCTTGGTTGGTTGGGTCTAACCATTCCAGAAGCCCACGGCGGACTCGGCCTTAAATGGATCGACCTCACCGTAGTACTTGAAGCCGCAGCAGAAGGCCTATGCCCGTTACCTATTGCCTCTCAAGCATTGGCAAGCGCGGCGGTGCTGACTTGCGGCAACGATCAACAAAAGAACGACTGGCTGCCAGCCATGGCCGCGGGTAAAGCCATTTGCACCATTGGTTTGTATGACGAAGCCAACTGGATTGACCCTAAAGCCATTACCGCGCAAGCCCATGCCAGCGAGGGTGGCTATGTACTGAAAGGCACTAAGCCCTTCGTTAATGATGCAGCGGCAGCGCACTATTTGCTTCTAGCAGTCAACGGGCCTAACGGTTTAGCCCTAGCCGCCGTAGCTAAAGATGACGTCAAGATCACGCACCAGCCGACTATGGACACCACCAAGCCAATGGCCAGCGTTAACCTAGACGGCGTGAGTATCAGCGCGGAGTTCTTGCTGCCAATGAGCGAAGAACAACTGGCGTTTTTAACCGACTGCGGCGCAGTAGCAACCACTGCAGAAATGGTCGGGGCAGGCGCAGCCATTTTGGCGATGACCAGTAACTACGCCAAGGAACGCATCCAATTTGGCAAGCCCATTGGTCAGTACCAAGGCGTTAAACATCGCCTGGCTGATATGTATGTAGATTTAGAGAGCTATCGCTCATTGAGCTACTACGCGGCATGGTCGGTAGATGACGATGTTGCAGGGTTGGCAAAAGCTGTGTCATTGGCTAAAGGCTATGCCTCAGATGCATTTGCGCAAATCGGCATCGACGGCGTCGGATTACACGGCGCCATTGGTTTCACAGCGGAATACGACGCACAACTTTATTTAAAGAGATCTAAATGGGCTCGTCCAATGTACGGCGACTCAGATTATCACATGGACCGAATCGCAACCTTAGGAGGTTTGTAATGGATTTTGATTACACCGCAAGCGAACAATCATTTCGCGAAGAAGTACGCAGTTTTATCAGCGACAATCTGCCACCCAAGAAAGAACGCGACAAAAATTTCCTCGCTAATTGGCTAGAAAAAGTACGCGCCAAAGGTTGGGTTGGTTTTGCCTGGCCAAAAGAATTTGGCGGCAGCGAAGGCGGCCTAATAGAGCAAACCATTCTGCGTGAAGAAATGGCACTAGCGAAAGCACCACCACTGGGCACCTCAATGATGGGTCTAGCTTGGGTGGGTCCGGGCATTATGCAATACGGTACCGAAGAGCAAAAACGCAAATTCATCCCTGACATTTTGGACAGCAAAGTCACATGGTGTACGGGTTATTCTGAACCCAATCACGGTTCTGATTTAGCGGCTATTCAGTGCAAGGCCGAGTTAAAAGGCGATCACTATTTAGTCAATGGACAAAAAATTTGGACCACTGGTGCGCCCTGGTCGCAGTGGATTATTTTGCTCACACGCACCCAGTTTGATGTTCAATCAAAGCACGATGGAATCACCTGTTTCCTAGTGCCAATGGATGCACCAGGCGTAGAAGTTCGCCCCATACAAAATATGGCAGGTGACAAACACTTTGCAGAAATCTTCTTCACCGATGTTCAGGTGCCAGTAGAAAACCGACTTGGCGCTGAAGGCGAAGGTTGGAATGTAACTGTGTCTGCACTGGCTAACGAACGTTCCAGCATTGGCGAAGTGACGCAAATGTTTGAAAAACTGGAAAACCTCAAAGAGCTGGTTAAAACCACCAGCTTACAAGGTCAACCTGCCAATAAAGACCCCAAAGTCAGACGCACTATTGCGCGCTTCGAAATGAAAGTTGCGGCCATGAAGTTTAATGGCCTACGTTATCTGACTAAGCAAATAAAAGGCGAACCGCTGACTTCTGAAACCTCAGTAAATAAGCTGCATCGCGCCAGTTTAGAAATTGAGATCGACGATTTCGCAGTACAGCTATTGGGTCAAGCAGGCCTACAGCTGCGCGGCGGCGAAAGCGCAGTAGATGGCGGCACATGGTCTAAATCGGCGTTGAACTGGCCGAATGTTGTCATCGGTGGCGGCACACCAAATATTCAGCGCAACATAATTGCTGAACGATTGTTGGGCCAACCAAAAGATTAGTAGCTGGCAGTAACAACCAGCACCTTGGACACAAATCTAGATTCTTCTAGGTTTGTGTCCAAGGTTTGTGTCTTGGATTTGTGTCTTAGCTTGGGTTTGCGTCTTAGCTTTGCTTCTATCGAGCCGTCGCTGCTCTGCCCTTTAGCTCTTAACTCGTAGGGCACCGGCCAATGACTTTTTCCCATGCACTTCAGTGAACTGATCACCCTGCCAAACACATTCGCCGCCAACAAATACACCACCCACCACACCGTCAGACCTGTTCACCAGTTGATGGCAATCAAACACATCTCGATATTGATATTGCACACTGGCCTCACCATCATACTTAGCCAAGTTGGTTGGATTAAACAAGGCCATATCCGCACGCCCACCTACTTCTAATCGGCCCACATCTAAGCCAAAAAAGTCAGCCGGTTCCTGGGTCAAGCGACTGACCATATGGCTGAAGACTTCTTCGGAATCTTCTAAACCAATTTTCAGCGCACGCAAATTGCCATCAAAGAAAGCCATATTCGTCACATGGGCACCGCTGTCGTTAAATCCTGGCAAAAGGTTTGGGTGTAATAATAGTTGTTTGATTACTTCCGGATCTTTATTCGCCGCCACATAATGCCAATGCAGGTCACGGTCAAAGTGATACAGCAGCGCCAAAAAGAACTCCGCCTCATCAGCTATATTTTTGCCCATGGCCGCAAATGCATGCAACTCCTCTGCGTCTTCGATAATCTCAGCCAGGCCTAACCAAGCAACATAGCGTTGATAAATCCATGCCATCGACTTATCTAACCACACTGTCACTACACAACGATAAACAACCATATCGTTGAGGTCGCGAGTAAGAAACTCGGTTTCTATACGTAAAATACGGCGCAGGTGGGCCAAATTAAACCCGCTCTTGCCGCGTTGCCACATTTCCCGAAAGGCTTCGACAAACTCTGGCTCCGAGAGAATTTCGCGACGCTTTGCAACATCTTCCAATTCTGTAGCTATCAAACGCCTCAGCAACGGGTCAGCTTCCGCTAACGGGCTCACCGCGCCTTCGGAATAAATGCGAAACGGTGCGCTCAACGCCTGCATACGGAAACTCCCCTGCAAAAATTTGGTGTTGAGCATATTTGTGAAAAGTAATGCACGAGATTTATTCATGCGGTTATTGACACTATCAATGGCTGCAAGCGCGGTGACTTTAAGTGGCTTGCCATAGATTCGACCGCTGCTGAGCATAAACAATCGCGTAGTCAGCAAGCCATCATCTGTGGCTGGGGTCATTTGCCACACACGGTCGTGCTTACGCAGCACATCGGTAAGGGCTTTGTATTCAGCGAAGCTGGCGTATTGAGTTGGTATGCGTTTTTCGAGGTTTGGTTCATTCGCCAAAAAGTGTAACGGCAGGCCGTCGGTAGACATGCCCATATAACCGTCTTCTAATGCCTCTTCTAAAATACCCGTCATACGCAACAGCTCAGTACCCGTGGGCTGACGGTTAATACTGTCTTGCAGTCCCATAACCTCAATGCGCAGCATAGAGTGCGGTAAAAATGGCGCCATATTCGCCGACAATGGCAACTCGTCTAAATGTTCCAAGTATTCTTTGGGCTTGCTCCATACGGCTTTGTCTGCGGTTTTTGCTAATACAGATTTGGGAATATTTTCCACCCGAGCAAAACAGTCGACAATGGGATCTTGGTGTTCATTACGCTGGGCACCGAAAGCCAGTCCAATACTGCAGTTACCGACAATGACACTGGTGGTACCGTGGCGGACTACTTCGGGTAAGCCAGGATCCAGCTCTGCCTCTAAATCCTCATGCGTGTGGATATCAAGTAAACCGGGGGTCAGCCACAAGCCGTCGGCGTCATGAATTGTTTTCGTTGCACTAGTGGGTAGGCGACCACCCAAAGCCGCAATTTTGCCGTTTTTGACCGCAATATCACCTTGGCGTCCGGGTCGCCCGGAACCATCAAAAACCTTTGCGTTACGAACAATTAGATCCCACTGCATAAGGATATCCTTGGATTAAAAAACAAGTTTACGGGAATTCGCAGCACTAAGCTGACCCCAGAAAATCTAAATCCCCGGCCAATTTTGCGACTAGATATAGACAGAGCAATTTACCTTGCCCATTTTTCTATGCGGGTTGCCCTTTACCCGGTTCTTTGACAAGGCCTCTGACCGAACCCAAACATATAAAGCTAAGCATTGTGAGCAAAACAAATATGCCACCACTGACCATAAGTGCGCTGCCTACACCATAGGCTTCTGCCACCCAACTGATGGGAAATACACCGAGTGGCATTAAGCCATGGGACATCATATCAATGCTCATAATACGCCCGCGCATATTGTCGTCTACTGTCATTTGTAACATGCCGCGATTCAAAGACATGTTCCAACTGCTGAGCAAGCCAATAAAGGCGATAACAAACATGGCAGCAATTGAGCTTTGGGTTAAACCAAAGAGAGCGGTTAATACACCCCATGCGCCGCAACTTAACAATAGCCACAAACCTTTGCGATTTAGATCACCCATGCCAGCCATCACAATCGAACCGACAATGGCTCCGGCGCCCATGGCAGAAATGAGCAAACCTAAACTATCCGCGTGCCCCCCCAGTACATCTTGGTTAAACGCTGGCAACAACGTGTTCAAGGGCATGCCGAAGAGAAATGGCACAATGGACAAAATAATCAACGCGAAGACTTTCGGGTGTTGCGCCACATACACCAACCCCTCGCGCATTTCATTATAGGTACCCGTCTTACCTTGTTGAGAGGCCAAGCCAGGACGATCTACACGGAGTACGGTAACTGCTGAAATAAAATACAGAGCAGCGATGACCAAATAAACAATACCTACCCCATGGGAGGAAGTTTTGTCCCCTCCAGCCAGCCAGGCAATAAGTAAGCCCGCAAAGGCCGGGCCAATAATCCGCGACAAATTCCAGCCAGTGGTATTCAACGCCATTGCAGTGAATATCAATCTTTCAGGGATAAGTTCTGGTACAAAAGCGTGGCGCGAGGGCATGGACAAAGCCAAAATTGTGCCGTTAAAGAAACCGAACCAAATAAAATCCCAGAAAGTCACGGCCTCGGAAAAGATAATGAATGCCATGACCAAGGTCGCTAAACAGTTTAGTGACTGGGCACACACAATGACCTTACGCTTGGACAAACGATCCGCCAAAACACCGCCATAGAGGGAGAATAAAACTGAGGGCAACATGAAAGATAAAGTCACCCAAGCAAGATCCATAGCCGATGAAGTAAGGCTATAAACCAACCATCCTCGGGCAATGATTTGCATATTCATGGCAAAAGAAGAGCCAAGGCTGCCTATCCACAACCAGCGGAAATTAGGCACTGCCAGTGCACTGAATATGTCTTTGCTGGCCAAATCACTCCCCTCTTGACCCAACATCATAGCAGACTGCCACTCACTCGTTTCATGCCAGCGAGTTGCTGCTGAAGATATTTTCATCGCCATGACGAGAATATTGCCGGGACATCAAATGCCTAGAAGATTAGACTGCCTATTCATCGAAAGCTAAAATTGCGCTTAAGCGACAAAAGTCCTACGAGCAAATTTTGGCTGCCAGCAAACTTAAACAACCATTGAGTTAGACAATGAGTTTACTAAACACCTGGAAAGCGCTGCACAAACAGCACAAAGAACCGTTAACAATATTGTTGGTTTTAGTCGCTTTAGGCGTCGTTTCGCACCTAGTGCCGCACACTGCCGGCATATCTACAGTGGGCGCAATTGGCATGATGTCTGCGCTACTACTACCTAGGCACCTAATAGCAATACCTGTTTTACTCACAATAGTCGTGTTCGACCTAATTCACGGCACCTATCAAATTGCCGCAATGGCCTTTGTTTATGTCGCTCACTTGGCAGCAGCATGGTCATTAACGCCGGTACTTTCACCAGCAAGCAAAAAACTTTCCCTGCCGACCTTTGGCAGCGCAGCTGTCCTCAGCGCAGTGGTTTTTTATGCCGTGTCTAATGCCACTCCGATAGCGCTTGGATTTTATCCAAACACACTTGAGGGCTGGATGACCTGTTACATGGCCGGTCTTCCATTCTTGCTTAAAGGTATTTTGGCTAATGTCATCTTTGGCGGCATAGGATTTTCAGGGGTCTGGTTAGCACGCAAAGTGGCAAATGGCGATTTTGCGAAATTAACAAGCAGCTAAAATATCTCACTTGGGGCAGCACACAGGCTGTCCTCACAAGCGCTGAAGCCCCTCTCTAAAACAAATCTAAAACTCAATAATCTAGACGATAGCTTACAGCGCTATTATTCTCATTTTGATCCAGCGGACTTTTGCCTGCCAAGCCTTTTGCCTTCAAACTTTTTTCCTTAGAACTTTTTTCCTTCCAATTGGAATCTGCAACAATATAACCCGCCGTTGGCGCTGCAAAATGCGTCCCTATAATCAGTATCGGCCGGCCCGCGTATTTCTCCAAAAACAAGTCGCGCGTAGTGGCCGCATTTGTTTGGTTCTCATCAGCAGTAGTAGACCAGTCGGGATGGGCTATTTGACAGGGGTGATGGATCATATCGCCAGTAATCACTGCCTCTTCGCCATTAGAAGTAATGTGCACACTGACATGCCCCGGCGTATGTCCGGGGGTCGCCTCTAGCTGAACTTCTGCGCAAACCTGATGGTTAGACGCCACCAACTTTGCCAAGCCTGCGGCAAATATCGGCTCTACCGAATCCTCTATCACTGGGCCGTATTCTTGTTCTTCAGTACGCCAATAAGCCCACTCTTCTTGAGCAAATAAGTAGTCGGCATTAGCGAACGTCGGCACCCACGCGCCCTCCACCAGGCGAGTATTCCAACCCACATGATCCACATGCATATGTGTACACAGAACAGTGTCTATTTTTTCCGCCGCAAAACCCGCCGCGGCAAAGCGCTGCAGGAAATCACCTTGCATCATATTCCAGCGCGGGTAACTGCGCTCTTTGTCATTACCTATGCAAGTATCTACAACAATCGTCTGAGTAGGGGTCTGGATAACCAGCGCATGCATGCTCAAAATGATACGCCCAGATTCATCAATAAAGGGCGCCAGCCACGGCACCGCCTGCATCCGCTCAGGAGTTGCCTGAGGCAATAAATGCGGGCCTAGTGAGGCCGTAGTCAGCTCTACAATTTGCGTTACCGTTACATCGCCAATCTGCCACTTCAACATAATCTCTCCCTCACTGGCGACAATTGCTCAGCTTTAATGAGTGCCCAGCGTTGCAAATTCCTAGTTTATGGTCAAACATCTTATACTTAGAAATAATGACGCAATATTGGGGAGTTAGAATGAGCGAAGAAATGAATTACGAAGGTATAGGCATCAGTATCGACAACTACGTTGCCGTGGTTGAAATTCAGAAGGGCCCGAATAACTTTTTCGACACCCAAATGATCAAAGATTTGGCCGATGCCTTCGAAAAAATGGACGCCAGCAATGACGTTAGAGCCATAGTCTTGTGCTCGGAAGGCAAACACTTTTGTGCCGGCAACAACTTTGGCAGTGCTTCGCGCAATGAAGAACGCGCTGACCGCAAGGTTGAAGACGGCAATCCACTTTATGCCGCTGCAGTGAAATTATTCGACACAAAAACCCCAGTGGTTGGCGCAATACAAGGTGCGGCAGTAGGCGGCGGTTTTGGCCTTGCGGTAATGCCAGACTTTCGCGTTGTCTGCCCAGAAGCACGTTTCACAGCAAACTTTGTAAAACTGGGCTTTCATCCAGGATTCGGTTTGACCCACACGTTGCCTCGTCTCATTGGTCAGCAAAAAGCCAGCATGCTGTTTTTGACTGGGCGCAGAATCAGTGGCCAAGAAGCCTTTGATATCGGCTTGGCAGACGTCATTACCGACAAAGCAAATCTGCGCGCTGAGGCAATTAAGTTAGCTGCCGAGATCGCAGAAAATGCGCCTTTAGCTGTAGCTTCTGTGCGCGCAACAATGCGCCAAGGGATTGCAGAGGCAGTGCAAAAACAAACAGACCACGAAGGTTTGGAACAACACCGATTGCAACAAACCGCTGACCACCGCGAAGGCGTTAAGGCAGTAGGCGAACGCCGCCCAGGCAACTTTATTGGTGCTTAAAGGCAACAGCGCACTCAGCTAAAACTGGGTGCGCCTAATTAGGCAGACGCAGACTCAATTTCAGACGAGCGCAATAGCGCCCTTGCATCTAAATCTTTTCTGATCTTTTGATACTCTTTTTCATCTAACTTGAAGCGACTGAACAATATTGCACCAACGACATAGCAAACCAACGGAAACAATCCGTACAAGCTAACCATCACCAACTGCACTTCCATAGTTTGTTGCTGATTAGGCACAAAGCCAGAAAACTCTAAAGCAAACCCCGTCATCAAAAGCATAATGCCCAAGGCGCTTTTATAGACAAAATTCCATGCAGCAAAGTACGATCCTTCTTTACGCTCGCCGGTAACATGTTCGTCATAGTCAATCACATCGCCCTGCACAGACGGCCCGATGGTGCCACCGCAACCAGCCGCTAGGCCGGCAAAGGCTGCCATAATCATAATGAGCCACAGGCGTTCTGCCACTGTGTCGAGGAAGGGTAAAAAGAACATACCGCCGAAGGACACCCCAGTGAGCACCATGCCAAAAATCCATACCCTAATTTTGCCATAGCGCCTAGACAACGGTAGCCACAGCGGCACTGACAAGCTGCTTGGCACCATATAAGCCAATATGACAAAGGGTGCCCAAGTTGGCGCGCCTACCACGTAATGGGTGACATACAATGTTAGAGCGGCAATAGCCGCTGAGCCAACGTGTTCGATAAATGTGACAACAATCAATAAGCGTGCATGAGGGTTGTGCCAAATATCGCGAAAGGCTTGGATGGGGCTACCCTGAACTCTATTTTGAAATTCTGGCCGCTCGCGTAATTGAGTCACCGCATAGATTACCAACACACTCATAACCACAACCGCAATTAATGCGTAGTCTTTAGCCAATGCGCGCACATCACCACCGGGTTTAAATTCTTCGGTGATAAGAAAGTACATTGTTGCAAGAGAGATAATTGAACCGATGGTATAAAACAAATGACGCATACCAAAAAGCCGGCTGCGCTCGTGGTAGTCAGTTGTCAATTCCGCACCTAAGGCCATATGAGGGACGAAAAACAACGTCATGGCGGAATAAAAAAAGATAATTGCGATTGCCATCCACCAAGTCAATGCGGCGGTGTCGAAGGACATGGGCGGGGCGAAGACCATATAAAAGCCCAAGGAAATAGGCAAGCAACTGGCCAATATCCATGTTCGCCGGCGACCCAGGCGACTGGAAGTTCGATCGCTAAAATAACCTACTAGCGGATCAGATATCGCGTCCCAAATGCGCGACAGACTATAGATGGCGCCCATCACGCCTGGGGCGATCAACAGCACATCAGTGGAAAACTTCATAACATATAAGCTAAGGAGTAAATACATATAGCCTGCACCCACCGCAGGCGCACCGAAGGCCAAGGTGGTTGACCACGAAACTTTATTACTCGGCTCTTTAGCAGCACCAATAGAGGAGGTCATCTATATTTCTCGTCCTTTATTAGCCTAATTAAATCTAAGCTTCAATCGTGTTGCGAAGACAATCTGGCAGGCAAAAATTTTCGAGCAAATCTAAGCATTCTTTATGGTTAAACCGCCGTCAACGGGCAAGGCAACCCCGGTCATAAAACTTGCCGAAGGCAAAGCAAAGTTGAGCGTACCATGAGCCACTTCTTCAGGCTCTGCATAACGCTTCAAAGCGATACGACGTCGTGCATAAACCTCTTTTTGCTCAGCCGGAATAGCTTGGGTCATACCCGTATTGATTGGTCCGGGGCAGATACAATTGACCGTGATGCCCTCTCCACCCAACTCCACAGCTAAAGAACGTGTAAGGCCAATGACACCATGTTTAGCCGCGGTATACGGGCTACCAAATTTCGTCGCACCCAGACCTTCAGTGGAGGCAATATTGATGATTCTAGGGTTAGCCGACCGTCGCAAATGCGGCAATGCCGCGCGGATGGTATGGGTGTGTGCAGTCAACAAAACCGAGAAGGTTTTATCCCAAGCATTAGCAAAGTCTTCGCCGTCGATTGGGGTAAAAATAGAAATGCCCGCATTGTTAATCAAAATATCAATGCCGCCGAAGTGTGCGGCCACTTCGGCTATAACCTTATCTATAGCAGCGCTATCCGATAAATCTAGCGTCCAACCCTGAGCAGTTTTGCCAGCCGCGTTGATCTCACCGACGACAGCATCAAGGCCGTCCTGATTGATATCAATGGCTGCAACTTTGGCGCCCTGAGCAGCAAATAGCTTTGCCGTAGCTGCGCCCATTCCTGACCCTGCACCGGTGACTATGGCCACCAGACCTTCTATTGAACGACTTAATTCTGTCAACGCCATACTACTGTCCTAACAATACGAAAATTTGTAATTATTGTTCACCCAAACCCCTACCGCCCCAGCGAGAACTTCGCTGAATGGTTTGCAGGCAACAACCTAAGGGGTGCTACCAAGGATGCACTTGCACCGGCATGCTGGCATAACCGCGAACAAAACTGGACTGCACGCGCTCAACATCGCCTACCACTTCAATTTTCTTAAAGCGCTTCATAATTTCTTCCCACAGCACGCGCAGCTGCATTTCAGCCAAGCGATTACCCATGCAGCGGTGTACACCAAAGCCAAATGCTAAATGGTGGCGGGCATTAGGTCGATCAATCCAAAAGCGTGCTGGCTGATCTATGACTTCACCGTCACGATTTCCTGAGACATACCACATGGCAATCTTGTCGCCTTTCTTCATTTGCTGGCCAGCAAATTCAACATCGCGCAATGCGGTGCGACGCATGTACGCTAATGGCGTTTGCCAACGAATAATTTCCGAGACCATATTGGGAATTACCGAGGTATCGGCACGCAGTTTGTCGTATTCACCTGGGTTTTGATTCAGCGCAAGAACGCCGCCAGAAATGGAATTTCTAGTGGTGTCATTGCCCCCAACGATAAGCAAAATCAAGTTGCCCAAAAACTCCATTGGCGGCATGTTTTGGGTGTCTTTGCCGTGTGCCAGCATAGAAAGTAAATCTGCCTTGGCAGGTTGCGTCACCCGCTCATCCCGCAGTTTGGTGAAATATTCTAGGCATTCAAGTAATGCCGCCCGGCGCACAGGTTCCGGCGTAGGGCCACCACCTAACTCGCCAGATGTAGCCATATCTGACCAGTACGTTAGCTTGTGTCTATTTTCGAAAGGAAAATCAAATATCGTTGCCAACATTTGCGTAGTCAGCTCCACCGAGACCAAATCAACCCAATTAAAGGTTTCGCCAATAGGCAGTGAATCTAAAATAGTTTCGGCGCGGCTTCTAATAGTGGCTTCTAACTTGGCCAAATTCATTGGCGCCACAACCCCTTGAACGGTCATTCTTTGGGCGTCGTGCTTGGGTGGATCCATACCAATGAAATTTTGCGTTTCAAAATCTACAGGGCGGTCGCCTAATGTAATACCGGCGTCAGAAGAAAAATCTTGGTAATTTTTCTCCATGGCCATGATGTCTTTAAACCGGGTCAGCGACCAATAAGGGCCAAATAGACTGTCCTTACAATAATGCACCGGCGCCTCTTTACGCAGCCGAGCAAAATATTCCCAATGGCTATCGCTCTGAAATAAATCCGCTCTACTTACATCTATCTCGTCTAAGGGAATATCTGCTATTGATGAATAATCTTGTGCAATTGACTCTGACATATTGATCTCCTCATTTTCCTCTCACCAGACAATACACCCTAGGAGAAGTTGGTGCGAGTGGCTGGCAGGCAACAGAAACGGCAAGGTCATCCAGTCGATACTGCTCGGGTGTGGACTAAGTGGCCTGTACCTTTACCTCTTGACTGGGCCCTCCTAGTATTTAGACTCAAGCGATAACTACCTTCCATACAATTCCCATCGTTATGCCAATAGAACTAAAGCATCGCATTGCACAAACCACAGATATTCCAGCTGTCGTCAATCTCATGCAGCTGTCAATTGAAGAAAATATGAAATCCTTTCTCGGAGCAACGGAAATTGAGGCCGCAAAAGAAACCATGGGAGTGGATCAAACTTTGATCGCAGATGGCACTTATTTTGTCATTGAAGTGAATCACGAAGGTAGCAATCTGCTGGTAGGCTGCGGAGGCTGGGGTAAGCGCAAAACTCTTTATGGTGGCGATCATACCGTCGGCCGCGACGACAGCTTAAGCAACCCTGAGACCGATGCCGCACGCATACGGGCCATGTACACCCACCCAGACTGGACGCGAAAAGGCATCGGTAGCTTGCTGCTAGATTTGGGAGAACGTACGGCAAAGGAGGCTGGTTTTCACACCATAGAACTCGGCGCCACCTTGGCAGGAGAGCCCTTATATTTAGTCCGCGGCTATCGCGAAATCAGTAGAGAAACTTCCAAGGGCAGCAATGGCTCAGATAATGTAGTGATAAAAATGCACAAAACCTTGGGCGACTAGCACCAGCAATTGGCATTCGCCATTTAAAGAGACCAGTGCTCACGCCCTGATAGGTACCGACACAACGCGGACTTGGTGCGGAAATCGTATAGACGTATTAGCAAAGTAACTCCAAAGTAACTCCAAATTAACTCCAAAGCAGCACCGCGGAAATAGTCGCCAACTGTCCCTGTAGCTAAAATCACACTTAAATTCTCGTCTTAAATCCTAGCAAAGGGTAATCTGGGTCCATGAAATCACTCAATTTTGATAACCAGTTCACCGGTCAATTGCCGGCAGACGCCGACACCGGCTCACAGCGTAAACAACTAAAGGACGCCCTCTTTGCAAGGGTTAACCCTACATCGGTTTGCGCGCCGACATTGATTCACTACTCTGAAGATGCAGCTCAACTGCTAGGCTTAAGCCCTGAAGATTGTGCTAGTGAAGAATTTTTGCAGGTATTTGCTGGAAACAAACAGCTCCAGGGCATGGATGCACACGCAACCTGCTATGGCGGCCATCAGTTTGGTAATTGGGCTGGCCAATTAGGTGACGGACGTGCCATCAACCTCGGCGAGGTTGCACTAGGCGACAAGCATCTAATGCTGCAATTAAAAGGCGCCGGCCCAACACCCTTTTCTAGAACCGCCGATGGGTTGGCAGTGTTGCGCTCGTCTCTAAGAGAGTACCTTTGCTCGGAAGCAATGCATTACTTAGGCGTACCCACAACTCGTGCACTATCGCTCATCACAACAGGCGAAGATGTCGTTAGAGACATGTTGTACGACGGCAATGCAGCGCCAGAAAAAGGCGCCGTGGTTTGCAGACTAAGTAGCTCATTTGTCCGCTTCGGTCATTTTCAAATGCTTGCAGCACGCCAAGAACTAGACCTTCTAAAAGAGTTCACCGATTTCGTTATTCAAAGAGAGTTTCCACAACTAGATAACCTAGCCGAGGATGCCAAAGGCACCTACATCGCGTGGTTCGAGGAAGTCTGTAATCGCACTGCAGACCTTATGGTGCACTGGATGCGGGTCGGGTTCGTCCACGGCGTGATGAATACCGACAACATGTCTATCCTTGGCGAGACCATCGACTATGGCCCCTACGGTTGGTTAGAAGGGTTCGACCCGAACTGGACACCGAACACCACGGACGCTGGCCAGCGACGCTACCGCTATGGCCAGCAACCTGCTATCGGGCAATGGAATTTGATGCAGTTGGCCAATTCAATTTTGCCGTTAATAGAAGACCCAAAACCTCTAGAGGACGCGCTAACCGCCTATGTAACTAGATACGAAGCGGGCTGGCAAAAGACCATGACCGCCAAGTTGGGCCTAAAGGCCTACGACAAAGACCTTACTGACCGACTGCTGACTTTATTGACGGTCAGCGAAACCGATATGACATTGTTCTTTCGCGCATTGGCTGGCATTACCGAGAATACCCAACAGCCCTTCACTACACTGGAACATTGTTACTACACCCTCGAGCTTTTGAGTGATGCGGACAAAACCCAACTTAAAACTTGGCTGGCAGATTATCTAAAGGTGGCTAAGACCCAGGGCCAGAGTGATGAGGTTAGAGCGGTATTGATGAATCAAACCAATCCTAAATATGTACTGCGCAACTATCTATCGCAAATAGCCATTGATAGCGCTGAAGCCGGGGATTATGCAAAAGTAGACGAACTGTTGCAGGCGCTTAAAAGACCTTACGACGAACAGCCTAAGTACGAACACTTGGCAGCAAAGAGACCTGAATGGGCGCGCAACAAGGCAGGCTGTTCAATGCTTTCGTGTAGCTCGTGATGCAGACAAATAGATAGCCCCGAGACAGCAGAGCTTGGAAAAGAAGCCCCAGCGTTGCCGCCGAGGCTTAAGTTGCAAACAGGTCATCCTGAACCGATTTGCGCTCTAGCCATTATCTAACTGGAAGACCATTCGGGTTTGTACGCCATGGGCCCAAATTGCCTTACCATCAAAAACCTTCGGTTTGTATTTGTACCGTAAAACCGCGTCTAGAGCGGCCCTACTGAAGCCACTGGCCGGCATAGCACTTACTACCCGAGGATTTTGTACCCGGCCCAATTGGTCCACAGAAAACTCTAATAGCACCCAACCCTCCACGCCTTTAGCAAGCTGACGCCGCGGATAAGTAGGCGCAACTGTAACTATAGGCAGAATACCGCCATCGGTAGCAGCAATAGTTGTTCGATGACCTGTTGGCGGCGGCGCAATCTTTATAGTTATGTCATCGCCAATACCCGTTGGCGATGTGGGGATATCAAAGGTCGTCGTAGGTTGAACTACAGGTGGCGGCGGCGGTACAGGTTTCGGCTCTTTAATAATCGTATCGCGATCCTCAACCAATCGTACAAAGATCAAATTCGCTGCTGTTGTAGGAGCTGTGATTTTTGCATCAGCACCGGAGATTAGAGACTGCATGAGTAAAAATAAAGATAGGGTGACCAACAGGCCGATTAACAAAGCCCAACAATAGCGCTTTGCAGACGCGCCAAACCCCTCACCAATTAAGGACCCAGAGTCCCCAGGAAAATTGCGATTTAATAACATACTCGTCATAACTATTTCCTCTCATTACTGAGCCTTATAGCCACTAGAAATGTCACTGTCGAAGTATCCTAATGGCTGCTTAGACAAAATCAGCAATACGCCGCTTTGCAATATATACATGCATGAAAATGACAAAAGGTAGAATTTTTCGCCTGAACGACTGCAAAATAGTCATATTATTTGGGTTGACCCACCCCAATTATCGCGATTAGTAGTACTTGGAAAACTTCCTTCCTACAGGCACAAATTTAGCGATTTTCCGAATGGAGAAAATATAGGCAAGTTACCCAGGCCTATGACTGCCCGTTTGGGCAATTGGGGCAATTGGGGCAATTGGGGCAATTGGGGCAATTGGGGAAAGAAAGAAAGAAAGAAAGAAAAATAAATGGTGGGTCGTCTGG
>CAJJAQ010000004.1 GCA_905182095.1 uncultured Pseudomonadales bacterium
GTATGCCGAATCATGCAACCTTGCAGGGCCAACCCGGCTTGCTGGCAGTCGCCAACCCAAAGCACCACGTCACCGTGTAACCGCCTTGTGAGCGGTGCAAGTTCGGGCATTTGCAGCAAACGAGCCTTAGCACCTAAAGCACTCGCCCAGAGGTCCGCAGATTTCGACTTATTGTTAAAGTGACTAAATCTGTTCATGTAGCGAACACTTCGGTTAATATTCGCCGCCAGTTTATGACGTTTAAAGCTAGAGCAACAATCATTTTGACAAAATCACAGAAAACCAGATGGGTGAGCCGAGTCTTTTGGGGCTATTTGTCTGTCCTGCTAATGGTTGGCTGCCAGATTCAGCCGAGCCAACAAAATACACCAGACAGCGAAACCGCACTTAGCAGCCAGGAATCTCCAACTTTATTAGATGTTGAGCAGCCTCTGGCTCCTGTAGTGGCAGAAATGCCTACCGAAATGCCTAAAGAAATAGCCCTGAATGAGGACTTATGGTCTCTTTTGCGTAGCAACTTTGCTTTAGACCATGAAGTACACCGGCGCGCCGTACAACAAGAAATACGCTGGTTTGAAAAAAACCCAAAATACTGGCAGCGCCTTGAAAGTCGCATGCAAAACTATCTGCCGTATATCCTCGAACAAGTAATAGCTAAAGAGATACCGGCTGAACTTGCGTTGTTACCCATTATCGAAAGCGCCCTTGACCCTTACGCGTTTTCGCCTTACGGCGCCAACGGCCTGTGGCAATTTATGTCACCAACAGCGCTACAATACGGCTTACAAATTGGTCCTGGTTATGACGGTCGCCGAGACATTATCGCCTCTACCGATGCAGCGTTAACCTATTTGGACCGCCTGAATAAGCGCTTCGATAACTGGCTCTTAGCAATAGCCGCATATAATGCTGGCGGCGGCACTGTCTCGAAGGCCGTACGACGTGGCGGCAGCAAAGACTTCTTTAACCTAAGCCTACCCAGAGAAACAAGAGCATACGTACCACGTCTGCTAGCCATGGCCGCAATCGTGCAAAATCCTGCTAAGTATCAAGTACAATTGCCCAACGTAGTCATACGCCAAGATTTCTTCGTGATAGATCTGCCGGGACAATTTGATATAGCCAAAATTGTCGCAATCAGCGACGTTCCCAGCGCTACCATCTATCGATGGAACCCTGCGCTAAAGCGCAGTCAGACGCCTCACAAGGGGCCTCACCGCTTAATTCTGCCCCATACAGCTCTTAACGCTAGTGCGGCTGATCCGGATAACCAAGCAGCCGTCGCTGCAACACCAGCAATGCAAGCTAGTGCGTTGCAGCAGCAACTCAATGCAGTACCAGAAAATGAACGATTAGCTTGGTTGAATATAGAGATTCGATCAGGTCAGACCCTTAGTGTTTTAGCGCAACGCTACAATACCGATGTTGCTACTCTGCGACAGGCTAACGGCCTAAAAAGCAACCGCTTACATGTCGGCGACAATTTGCGCGTACCCCTTTCCCAAGAAGCCGTTGTGAAACAGCGCAGCGAGCATGCAATTACTCATGCGGTACGTAGCGGCGATTCTTTGTGGCTAATCGCCAAACAATACCAAGTAACAATTGCTGAGTTAGTTAAAGAAAATGAAATTGGTAGAAGAGCAACTCTACGTATAGGGCAGAAGATCAGCGTACCTAACGCCAAGGTTAGCCTGTCAGTAGCGACAGTAGATGAGCCACCCATGATCATGCGAAAAATACGCTATCGAGTACGCAATGGAGACTCGTTGAGCAGGATTGCCAACAAGTTTAGAGTAGGCGTTCCGTCGATTACGACTTGGAACGACATAGATCCTAAGAAATATCTGCAACCCGGCCAGCACCTGACTTTATACATAGACACCGTTGGGGGCCGTTAAGTTCTAGGACAGATCTGCTGCAGTCCGCTATTCGCAGATGACGGATGCACATGCTTGCTCAGGGCATTGTGGACAGTACTTGAGTGTCCAAGCTGGATACTCTGTGCCGTCAAAGCAAGCGCTCCGCGCCCCTAGGACAAGCAGAGAAGGCAAACTACTTGCCCCCTCCTTACCTGACTGTCTTGAAACCCTTTACTCTGGCCGAACCACACCGATAGCACTTTCAGCTGCTTGAAAGAAAGCGGTTAATTCTGCACGCTCGACCCTGGAACCAATAATCTGACGAAACTGTTCTAGCTGGGTATCAGTGGTGGCGTTAACGTCGCCCGGGGTAACCTCAGTAACAACAACTAGCGCACTACCTTGGGCAAAATCTGCAGAACCGATTGATTTTTCACCAGTAGTTGGCCGCGGCAATCTGAAGGCTTCCTGCAAAATTTCCAAAGGCACATTTTCTACGCCCTTGACTCGCGCAACACCTTCCAACGTAACCCAACGCTGACCAAGAGTTGTCGCAACCTCACTAAAACCTGTATTTGCTGCTAGAGCAGTCAGCGCATCTAGCTTGGCTTCTTCAAGAGCCGCCAAACCTTTTTCATTGCGTAACTGCGCTTGGATAATGGCTGTGACTTCTACCAGCGCAATTTCCATCGGTTCATACTGTTTCGCCACTCTGACAACCACGGATTCTGTGTCACTGACTTGTATCATTTCACTGTTCTCACCGCCTAGCACCACTTCGCTGAACAACGCCTGCAGAAGATCGGGATTACTCAGTAAAAGTTCGCTCGCAGCCGGCTCATCACCTTCGGCAACACTCGGAGAAAAGTCCTCAGTAAGACCTGACATTTGTACAACTGGCAGATCTAATTCGGCTGCAGTTGTTTGTAACGAGAACCGTTCGTCGAAGGAACTTCGTTCAAGTTGATCCAACTGATCTGAATATTGTTCCTCTGCGAGTTCAGTTTTCACTCGTTCTCTTAGAATTGGCAGTTCATTTTCAAATGAAGGGTATTCGGTGACGATAATGTTGTTTAGCTGAATTAGATGAAAACCGAACTCTGTTTGCACCGGCGCAGAAACTTGGCCAAGAGTTGTTAGCTCCCATAAAGCCTCTTCGAAAGCGACTTCAAAAATACCCTTACCGGCTAAACCTAAAGACCCGCCTTGCTCCGCTGAACCCAAATCTTCTGAAGTCTCCTTTGCTACCGCGGCGAAATTTTCTCCTTGGCTAATGCGCCCTGCAATTTCGTTGATACGCTGCAATGCAGCGGCTTCATCAACGCCATCATTTGTTTGAATGAGGATATGCGAACTGTCTCGAGCATCCGCAGAGGAAGCAGCCGCACGATCTATTTCGTACATCGCACTTAATTCTTCATCGCTTACATCAACCTCTAAGTCGCTGGCCAGGTCCGCTACAGCCAAACGTACATACTCAACATCAATAGTCAGAGGTGTCATATAAAGCGACCGATCGTCTGCGTAGCGAGCCTCAATTTCTTCATCAGTGACTTCAACTGCCGCAGCATAGGCCGCCACATCTAAAGACAAATAGGCAAAATCGCGACGTTGCTCCAAAATCCTTAGCGCTTCAGCGACTTCCCAATCAGGCACCAAACTTCCCTCAGCAACACCACTGCGTAATTGCTCGGCACTTAAAACACCTTGGTACTCGCGCAAAAATTCTACTGGCTGATAACCAAGCATTTGTAGTTGTTGGCGATAAATTCCTTCATTAAATTTGCCGTCAATCTGGTAAACCGGGCTTGTCAAAAGTTGCTCGTTTACTTCATCAGACGACACTTTGATACCTAAGTCGGCAGCAGTTTGGTAAAGCACCTGGCGGTTGATAAGTTGACCAAGAGCAGATTGCTGCAACTTTATTCTATCAATATCATTGGGATCAAAATCAGGACCAACTTGGGAAAGAATTCGACCCTTCTCGCGTTCTGTCTCGACATTAAGCACAGTTTCAGTGATATCAAAATCACCTACCTGAGCAACCGTTGGGTCGCCGCCAAGAAAAATATTAGTAGCACCAAAACCAAATAGCGTAAGCACCAATATAATGGCCACTACCAGAACTTTGAAGGGGGTTGATTGAGTTTGATCTCGTAGTTGCTGCAACATGCTAGCCACACCTTAAAACGTAATATTGAAAGACCTGAAATGTAAGGGCATAAAAAAGGGCGCTTTGTCGGCGCCCTTTCTTTTCACCCAATAGCCGCTAGTTTAAAGCGTCTTTAAGTGCTTTGCCCGGCTTAAAAGCTGGAACTTTTGCTGCTGAGATTTGGATCGTTTCGCCAGTCTTAGGATTACGACCTGGGCGGGCTGCACGATCGCGTACTAAAAATGTACCAAAACCTACTAATGCAACTGACTCACCATCCTTTAAAGATCCGGTTATTGCTTCTAGCGCTGACTCTAGTGCTCTGCTTGCGGCAGTCTTAGAAATATCTGCAGATTCTGATATGTGATCTACTAATTCACTCTTGTTCATACTGTGCCCCTCATAAAAACGCTTGTCGATGGAATAGCTGGCGGGATGAGGAGCAAAACTCACATCCAAAACGGCTGATTTTCTCTATGCGCTTACAGTTAAATTAAGACCCTCTTTAGGATCGCTTGTTTTATACCAACACCGCTAGTCGGGCGCAAGCTAATGCGCGCAAGACTTTGCTAATGTGGGCTTATGCTAGTTGGCGTTTCCGCTGCTCCAGGTTCCTTTTTGGCCTCAGAGTTCGCATCTTCACTGGCCCCATCATGCAATATTTTGGGTTCAGGCATTCTCTCTAGTGCTATTTCCAAAACTTCGTCTATCCATTTTACCGCATGGATTTGCAAATTGCTTTTCACATTGTCTGGAATTTCGACTAAATCTTTTTCATTTTCGTGTGGAATCACTACATGTTTAATGCCACCTCTATGTGCTGCAAGTAGTTTCTCTTTCAGGCCGCCTATGGGCAGCACCTGGCCGCGTAGCGTGATCTCTCCGGTCATTGCAACATTGGCCTTCACTGGAATACCTGTGAGCACAGATATCATAGCAGTACACATACCAATACCCGCACTTGGGCCGTCTTTAGGAGTCGCGCCTTCAGGTACGTGAATATGAATATCGCTCTTTTCATGAAAATCATCAGCTAGACCAAGAGATTGGCCACGACTACGCACTACAGTTAACGCCGCTTGAATAGATTCCTGCATGACGTCGCCCAAAGACCCAGTCTTGATCTGACGCCCCTTACCTGGCACCGATACTGCTTCTATACTGAGTAATTCGCCACCTACCTGAGTCCACGCTAGGCCTGTGACGATGCCTACTTGGCTCTCTTCTTCAGCCAATCCATAACTGAACTTGTGCACGCCGGAATATTTTACCAGTTCGACTTGATCAACAACCGTTTTCGGGAAAGATTTTTTTCCAGCTGTCTGTCCCAAAGATTGCTCTTTGACCACTTTTCGAGCCACTTTAGAAATTTCTCGCTCTAACCCACGCACTCCAGCCTCTCGAGTGTAATACCGAATCATATCGATTAGGGCCGCATCGGTAATTTCTAACTCACCTTTCTTCAAGCCATTATTTTTAATCTGTTTTGGCACCAGGTAACGACGAGCTATGCCTAGCTTTTCATCCTCGGTGTAACCGGGCAAGCGTATTACTTCCATGCGATCTAACAATGGCGCAGGAATATTCATTGAGTTCGAGGTACATACAAAAAACACATTGGATAAATCGTAATCGACTTCCAAATAGTGATCGTTGAATGTGCTGTTTTGTTCTGGATCAAGAACTTCTAACAGCGCACTGGCAGGGTCGCCGCGCATATCCATGCCCATTTTGTCTATTTCATCGAGCAAAAAGAGCGGGTTTACCACACCAGTTTTACTCATCTTTTGCATGATCTTACCGGGTAGCGAGCCGATATATGTACGTCTATGCCCTCTTATCTCCGCTTCGTCGCGGACACCACCTAAAGCCATACGAACAAATTTTCGATTGGTTGCCCGAGCAATACTTTCACCCAAGCTGGTTTTACCCACCCCAGGAGGTCCAACGAGGCACAAAACAGGGCTTTTTGACTGGCTGGTGCGATTTTGTACCGCTAGGTACTCGACAATCCGCTCTTTCACTTCTGTTAAGCCAAAATGGTCTTCATCAAGGATCTTTTGTGCAGCCTGGAGATCTTTGCGCACGCGGCTTTTCTTGCTCCAAGGAATGCTTACCATCCAATCAATAAAGCTTCTGACCACCGTTGCCTCTGCTGACATTGGCGCCATGCTTTTTAATTTATTGAGCTCCGACTGGGTTTTTTCTTTTGCTTCATCAGGCATACCCAGAGCATCAATTTTGCCCTGCAATTCATCTGTCTCATTTGACGAATCATCGCCCATTTCTTTTTGAATGGCTTTCATTTGCTCATTCAAATAGTAGTCGCGCTGACTTTGCTCCATTTGTTTTTTGACACGGCCGCGCACCTGCTTTTCAACTTGGATCAAAGCAAGTCCAGCGTCCATCAATGCCAGCAGCAATTCGGTGCGCGCACTAAGTTCTGCGGTTTCTAGGACGCTTTGGCGATCCTTTATATCTAGGGACATTTGCGCTGCCATGGTGTCCATAAGCCGCGACGGATCATCAATTCCAGATAGCGAAGCTAGCACTTCTTGGGGAATTTTTTTGCCGCTCTGAGCATAGGCCTCAAATTGCGCCAATAAGGTTTTATTCAACGCATCTGCTTCGCGGCGCTCCACTTCCGGTTCTTCGCGAATGTCCACTGAGGCACGAATATATTTGGCTGCAAAATCTAAGCTTTGCAGCGCAGCGCGCTGACCGCCTTCGACTAATACTTTGACCGTACCGTCGGGCAGTTTCAGCAATTGCAAAATACTTGCAACCGTCCCCATAGCGTACAAATCCCCCGCTTCGACCTCGGCCTTTTCGGGGTCAATTTTAGCCACCAAAAATATTTGCTTATCGTCGGCCATCGCAGCATCTAGGGCTTCGATAGAGCTTGCTGTACCTACAAAAAGTGGATGTACACCGTGGGGATAAACGACCATATCTCTTAACGGTAAGACGGGTAAAAAATCTACTGGATCATCAGACATAATTTCTCTCTAAATGCTCAACTTGCTGGATAATACAATGCGGTCATAAAGCTAAAGCTCAAGGGCATAGGCTT
>CAJJAQ010000005.1 GCA_905182095.1 uncultured Pseudomonadales bacterium
CCAACTTCATGAAAATGTACTTTGTCTGGGCGTACATTGTGGATCTTGCCTTCGGCTTCTGCGATGGCTTGGAATATGGCCAGTGCGCGCTGCTCTATGCCCGGCGCAAATTCAGCAGCAGTAATGAGTTTGACAATTGTGCTGTGGTGGCGGTGATCGTGCTGATCTTCCGTGGTTACTTTGGCGTGTGTGCCACTGATGCCCATTTTTACCGCTGGGCTAAGCTTCAACTGAAACTCGGCGCTCAGCGTCAACTTATTCAGTTGCGCCCGTAAGTGTTGTTCTGGTACACCAAGTTCAATAAGTGCAGCAATGTGCATATCCCCAGCGATACCACAGCTGGGTTGGTAAAATAATGCGCGCATAAACTAGGCAGTATTCGCGATTTGACCGGCGAAGTAATCGGCTGACGTGGCCGCAGCGGTGAAGTTTTCGGTTAGATGTTGCATGGTTTGCATATCCGCATTCACCGCGTCTAAGCCATGCTCTAAAACAAAAGCATAGCTGCGTTGGAACTCGGACAATTTTGCCTCCAATAATGGTCGATCATAGTACTTGTTAAACACGTCGGGGTTACCCCAACCCAGCCATTTTCGGCCTGCAAGAAAACGTCCTGCTTTCATGCCGATAAGGCCCATGCCAGCCGCCCGGGCTTTGTCTAGTAGTGGCCGCAGATCATTCATTTTAGGCGAACCATCTAAAATTGAGCGGTCATTCCAGTCGTACCAGCCGCCCGGTGTAATGGCGATCATCGCTAAATCAAACTGCTTGGTTTCAATGGCTGCAGCTAAAACATTCTGTGCATTTTGGTGGGTAGAAAGGCCGAGGTAATCTACTTTGCCCTGGGCTTTGGCTTGCTCAAATGCTCTGTGCATTTCCTCACTTTGAATGGTGGAGACATTGTTTTGGCCCATAAAGTAGTAGGCGTCCACATGGTCCTGTTTTAACTCAGTTAAAGATTCGTCCATATACTTTAGCCAGCCTTGGGCGGCCGCTTTGGCTTGGCTCACTGTGATGACTTCATCCCATTCAATTTTGCTCGGCACTAAGGCTTTGGAGATAAGAAAGATATCGTCGCGGTGTTTTTGCAAAAACGGTGCTAGGTTCTTTTCTGCATCGCTGTAGTAATGCTGGAAACCCACATCAAATGTATTTACCCCCGCATCAAAGGCTGCGTTGAGTAGGTGGTCTTGGCGGCCCCCGGAGAGGGTGGCACCACAACCAAAGATCAGACGGCTGGCGTTGTGGCCTGTGCGGCCTAAGGTTTGGTAGCGCATTGTGGGCAGTGCTGGGTTGAGTCCGGCGGCGGCTTTACCGTCGAAGACGGATGCTTTTACATCACCCGATTTGATCAGGCTGGTTGCGCCTACACCCATCAGTGTGCCGTATTGAATGAGCTTTCTGCGTGTCGCTGTTATTCGCTCTAATAAAGACGTAGTCATAGCTGGCCCCTCATTAATGAAGACCTTGATCATACGCCCGCTTAGACGAAATATTCAATTGGCTTTGGTTTGCCTCCGTAAGTGGTGATGGTATTGGTGGTGGGCGTTAGCAAGAGGTATGAGGTATGAGGTAAGAGGTAAGAGGAAAAGCGACTATCACAACACGGCCGCGGTCGCCGGGCGCAAGCCGGGCACAAATATTATGCTTTTATCCAAGATGTTAGCTAACAATTTTCGGGCGAACCGGTAAACTTCTAGCGCATAAACATTTCATCCAATGGACTGCTGTCCGTTTACCTGGAGCCTCCGTGAATCGATATTTCCGCAACCTAAAAATTTACCGTATCCATAGCCAATGGCCGAAGACCGAAGAAGAACTCTCCGAGGTTTTGTCTGAGGCAGAATTTAAACCCTGCGGAGCATTTAGCGAGCGTAGCGGTGGCTTTGAGGCACCTGTAGAAAATGCCGGAGACCGCCTATGCCGCAAGGTATCTGGTGCTGATTTGCTACAGATGCGGGTGCAAACTCGCTTGCTGCCACCAGCAGCAGTGCAAGAAGCATTGGCAGGGCGCGTTGAGGCGTTCAAGCAGCGTATGAACTCAGAGCCTAATCGCGCTGAGCGACGTGACATGAAGGAGGAGGTGTACTCCCAGCTGCTGCCTCTTGCGCTACTCAAATCTGATCGTGTGCAGGCGTTTTATCTGAGCGAGGAGGGCTTGTTGGTTATGGGTACCGCGTCAGACACCGTTGCAGAGTACTTTCTTGATCAACTCAAGCGCACCATGGTGGGCTTGCAGTACTCACCACTGGCTTACAAACAGCCGCCGTTAGATCTTATGAACAAGCTTTTTCTCGGTAATGCGCAACCACCATTACGCCTGGGTCGTGAGTGTCGTATGCGCGATCCTAGCGACACCAAAGCATCGGTAAACTGGCTGGATATGGAATTGTCAGACCCTGCGGTAAGACGTCATGTTACTGAGGGTCTAAAAATTGACCGGCTCGGTATGACCTTTGACCAAGTATGTACTTTAGTGATGGACGAAGATTTGATCTTCCGCAAAGTACGGTTGTTAGGTCAAGACGACATGGACGATGTGCCAGAAGAAGACCCAATTGCTAAGCATGATGCAGAATTTGTCATTATGGCGGGCTGTGTGAAAAGTTTGCTCAATGCGTTGAAAACTCAACTTGGGGGTTACGTTTCCTGATGAATTTTCATTCTAAATGTAGCCCTGTACTGAAAGCCTGCGCAGTGATCACATTGCTGTGGACGGGTTTGATTCCACAGCTGACCTACGCGAACACCCCGGCACCTGCTGCTGGGGGCGTTGCGGTGGCGGTTAATGACGAAGAAATGGCAGCACTGGAACAAGTGGCCGAAGTGCCGCTTGAAGGACGTTCTAAAGAACTGTCCGAAGAACGGATCATTCCCTGGTCCTGGGGCAACAAATTGCTCCACGGAGCACTTAATCGAGCCGGTGCAAATGGTGAGTTTGACCCGAGTAAAGGCATTGATTGGGGCTATGTCCCCAACCCGGTGTACTCATCGGAGAAAAAGTTTGGTTTAGGCTTGGTGGCTTTTGGTTTGTTTGTGGCTGATAAAGAAAGCCTAAATGTAGAAAATGTTAAGCCCAGTCAAATTGTGCTGAAGACCTTCGCAACCACCAATGGAGCTAAGGGCATTGAGGCTAACTTGCGCAGTTTGTTCAGAGCCGACACTTATCGTTTCAATGCGGATATTGAGTGGGCGGACACTCCTGAGGTGTTTTACGGCTTAGATATTGAGTCTGGTGAGGCTGACGCCAATGAACTGATTTATGACCACCAAGGTGAAAACTTTCAGGCCCACGGCTTGAAGCGGATATTTGGTGATACATTTGTTGGTCTTGGCCTGCGCTACCACAAGAATAAGGCAGAAGATTTTCGCGGGCCGAATATTGCTGCTGCAGGTGTATTAACCGACAGCACCAGTGTGGGCCTTAGTGGTCATTGGTTGCATGACAGTCGAGATCATCAAGATAACCCCTCCACCGGTTGGTTATTCCAGTTGGATTACGCCAACTTTAGTGAGTCTTTTGGCGCCGATACGGATTTTGACCAACTTGAGATCCGTTACAGCGGCTATAGACCAATGGACACGTTCCTAAGTCAACAAACGGCTACCATTGCTTGGCAGGTGCAAGGTCTGCTCAGTGAAGGCAATGTGCCATGGGACCGGTTGACCTCGCTGGGTGGCAGTCGGCAGTTGCGCGGTTATGAGCAAGGTCGACACAGGGGGCGTCAGAAGGTGCTTACCCAGATAGAATTACGTCAGCCGCTAACAGGGCGACACGGTATTGTCACTTGGGTCGGCATAGGCACATTATCAGAGGATATATCTGACCTTGGCAAAGAGCGTTGGTTGCCCAATGTGGGCGTAGGCTACCGTCTGCGCATTAAAGAAAAAACCAATTTGCGCTTTGATTTTGGGTTCGGTCGGGGTGATCGAGGTGTCTACGTGAGCGTCAACGAAGTGTTCTAAGAAATAGCGCTAAAGACCGAGCAGAGACTGAGTTGAAAAAGCCCGTATGGATTTCTGCTCGGTAGCTGCGATGTGTAACTTGTAGCGGCAAGGGCTGTTTGTAAGCGGCCGATAGCACATTTTTTTCCTCTTAATAGCTGCTCTTTTGCTTTTAGCCTTTGTTTTTTCAGTGTCTCTTTTTATCTATATTCGGCTGACGTCGGCAGTGCGGCGTGGCATGCTGTCCCGAGCGAAATTTACGCAATCTCAGGGGTGGGTATGGCCAAAGTTAGAGGGAAAGATAAAATGCAAGATTCAGCAGTAGGTTCTGTTAGTGGCGCCACAACGTATGTTTGCGCTTCAGTTTGCGCAAAACTTTGCGCAAAAGTTGGCATGCTAATCGGCACATTGTTGTCTATTACGGCCTGTTCTCCACAAGCATCCAACCCCACCTTAAACGCCGCCGCGCAACCTCAACGCCCAAATATTGTTGTGCTCTTTGCAGATGATATGGGTTATGGCGACCTCAGTTCTTATGGACACCCTTATATTCGCACGCCAGAGATTGATGAACTGGCTCGCCAAGGCCAGCGTTGGACAGATTTTTACGTGGCGTCCTCAGTGTGTTCTCCCAGTCGAGGTGCTCTGCTAACCGGGCGGCTACCTGTGCGTACGGGCATTTACGGTAATGCCATTAGAGTTTATTTCCCGGATGAGCCTTGGGGTATGCCCAGTAGTGAGGTCACTCTTGCTGAGGCGCTGCAAGACCGAGGGTACAAGACCGGTATGTTTGGTAAGTGGCACCTTGGAGACGGACCAGACGCGTTGCCTACTCGGCACGGCTTTGATGAATGGTTTGGTGTGCCATATTCCAATGATATGAATTGGGTCGGTGAACCTGATTTTGAAGCGTTGGTGAAGCTCAGTATGTCTGGCGATGTTGAAAAACAGGCTATGTATTATGCGCGCCGTTCGGCCAAGTATGCGGAGCCAAAAGAGTCCTATTGGGAAGCGCCATTGATTACCAGTCGTAAGGCGGCGGGTGAATATGTTGATACCATCGAGCAGCCTGCTGCACAAAGTACGCTGACCAAACGCTATACCGAGGAGGCCATTAAGTTCATTAACAAAAGCGGCACAAACCCCTTCTTTTTGTACGTGCCTTACACCATGCCCCATACGCCATTGTTTAGAAGTCCTGAATTTGAGGGTAAAAGTTTAGGCGGGCGTTACGGCGACGTGGTGGAGGAAATTGATTGGAGTGTTGGCGCTATTCAAGACGCATTGAAGAAGGCGGGCGTACTAGAAAATACCTTAGTTGTATTCTCCAGTGACAATGGCCCTTGGTTGAAAATGCACGAAGAAGGTGGCCGAGCTGGATTGCTTCGGCATGGCAAAGGTACAACCTATGAAGGCGGTATGCGCGTGCCAACAGTGTTTTCATGGCCGGGTACGCTGCCCAGCGGTGTTGTCAGCGAGATTGGCTCTACCTTAGACTTATTTGCAACCGTCATGGCGCTGACCAAAATGCCAGAAGACGCGGCAGTAACATCGGGTGTTGATGGCTTTGATTTAACCGCAACATTGTTAGAGAAGACAGCGAGTCCAAGACAAGAAATGCCCTTCTATCGCGGGGGCAGTTTGTACGCCTATCGTAAAGGACCTTGGAAGATGCATTTTATTACTGAAGGGGCTTACGACGAGGGTGAGAAGCGTACAAAGCATAATATTCCACAGCTTTATCACTTGTTGCGCGACCCCTCTGAGCGTTTTGACGTGGCAGAAAAATACCCAGAAGTGATGGCTGATTTGTTGGCAGCTGCGGCGGATCATCAACAAAGCGTAGATATTCAACCGCCATTGTTTGACCGTCGACTAATGCCTCGTTAAAGGGGCGTTTACTCAACACACTGAGTTAATAGAGTTAGTTAAGTCGATCAGGCAACTCGGTCAGTTAAAACGGTTAGTTAAATCAGCGCAATACAACTTGTCGATGAATAGACGGGAGCAATGAAATGTCAGCAATACCCTTAGCAATACCTACAGAAACCAGCATCAATGTAGATTGGTTTAATCAATGTTTTGCAGGCCTTGGACTTAAGACGCAGGTCAAAAGTTTTACCGCCAAGCAAATAGGCACCGGGCAAATTGGTAAATGTATTCGCTACAGCTTTGTCTTCGAAGGCGAAAGAAAAGGCGAAAGAAAAGGCGAACGCAAAGGAGAAGGAGAAGGCGCAGAGGCACAAACCCCCGACGTGCCGGTCAGCGTTATAGGGAAGTTCCCCGCTGATGATGAAAGCAGTCGTGCGATCGGCGTGATACTACAAAATTTCCTTAAAGAAGTGCGCTTTTACCAGCAGCTACAAAATCGCTTAGCGATCAAAACACCAAAATGCTACTACGCTGAAATTACTCAGCAAGGGCCCGAGTTCTTTCTTTTATTGGAGGATTTAGCGCCTGGCGAACAGGGCGATCAATTGCTTGGTTGTGACCCAGTGATTGCAAAAGCAGCGCTGAGCGAGTTAGTTGGCTTGCATGCGTCAAGTTGGTGTGATCAAAGTTTACGTGGGTTAACTTGGTTGCGAGACGAAGAGCAGGCCCAAAGTTCAGCCACTATGGATATGTATCGTGCCCAGCTCGATGGCTTTATTGAGCGCTTTGCCCCGCACCTTACTGAGGACGAGCAGTGGATTATTAAGCAAGTGGGTGCGGTAGAAAATTCTCCATTTACAGCGAGCTTCCCAGAGCCCTTTTCATTAATCCACGTTGACTATCGCTTGGATAACCTAATGATTGATCGTAGTGGAGGAGGGTGTGAGATCACTGCCTTAGATTGGCAAAGCATCACGTTAGGTGCGCCAATGAATGATGTGGCCTATTTCATAGGCGCCGGTCTTGAGCCAGAAGTTAGGCGGCCCGCGGAAGAAGATCTGGTGAGAGGTTACTACCAAGATTTATTGAGCGCTGGCGTGCAAGATTTTGGCTGGGAAGCCTGCTGGCAAAATTATCGCAGAGGCGCATTTGCTGGCTTCGCGGTGACTGTTATTGCCTCAATGTTGGTTCAGCGCACCGAGCGCGGTGATGAAATGTTTGCCACCATGGCGCGCCGTCACGCTCGTCATGCACTAGATCTTAATGCCCAAGAATTTCTTATATAAACTAGTCCATAAACTAGTCTATAAACTAGGCCACCAAGCCCAGTGCTACCTTTTGTCAGAAATTAGGTAGCCCAGGGGCTTCCCGACCTTGTGTTTTTCCCGCATACAAATTCTTCTTCAGGTATTCATTGCGTAGGTGTACCTAGCGCAACTTTTTGCACTACTTTTAATGAGAAGTTTTTAATTATTTGCTTTTGGATATAAGGATGAGAACAAATGGCTGAATATGTAATTACCTATTTCGGTGGCAACCCACCTGCCAGCGCTGAAGAAGGTGCGCAAAATATGAACGAGTATCGACAGTGGATGGCCTCACTTGGCGATGCAGCTGTTAGCCCAGCGAACCCGCTAAAGAACACTCAAACGATAACAGCCGACGGCAGCGCCGCTAAAGGCAGCGCTACTGAAATGTCTGGCTTCACTATTATAAAGGTCGCCTCCATGGAAGAGGCTATGGCAATTGCCCAAGCCTGCCCGTTTCTGAAAATGGGCGGCTCCTTGGAAGTGGGTGAACTGATGGTGATGTCGGGTTGAATGTTTAACTAAGAGCGGACGTAAGAAGTTGCGACTGAAAAGTACGACTTAGCATCAAAACGAAAAAGCCCAGCAACTGCTGGGTTTTTTCTAGCGTTTGTCTTTAATCTGTTGGCGCAATACTTGTGATTTTTGTTTGTTCGATCTTTCGCTACCTCAATCCACTCCAAGCTTTCCGCTCAATCTGTTCTGGATCGTCTTGCACAACACTTTCGTTATCAAAGCACATGGTTGTTCGCTGTTGCAAATTATAAGCGGGCCAACCGGGGTTGCCGTCGTTAATAAACTGAGTCCACGCGCGGTGCATTATGTCTGCTAGGTGCTGGGGTTTTTCTCCTGGCCCAATAAATGCGTCTACGCCGGCGCGGTCTAAGTTGTCAAAAGCAAAAGGTATTTCCAGTGCGTGGGTTGCTTTGAGCTTGCCGCCAAATGCCCGGGAGCACCAATTGAACTGATACAGCCAGTTGTTGTGGGTGTGGGGGATGCGTGCTTCCAGCATACGTATGGCCGGGATGCGGAACATGTGGTCGGTGGTTAACGCAACTGAGAGGTCGTCAAGGTCAGCATCAGATCTTGTGGCTTTATAAGTTGCCAGTGCGGTTTCTGCGCCTAAACCTTGCGCAATACGTTGAAGTTTTTCTTCACTAACGCGACCGCTGCTCCACAAGGTGGTCTCGTCGGCATTGGTCCCGGTGAGCACAGCGACTTGGCCTCCCATGCCTTGTTTGGTGGCCGCCAGTGGGTCTATGGGTAAAAGTGCTGTGCCGTGTACTGGGTAGAAGGGTGCCACCGTGGTGCCCAGTTCGTTCATCACGCCTGCACCAGTTTCAAAGTGGCTAGATGTGGCGGCTTGAGCTTGCAGAATGTGCTCTGGAGAAGCGGCCAATAAACCAATGGCATCCTCTTCGCCAAGGTCTGCTAAGAAACGTTCGGTGACTTTAACCGCTGCGGTTTGAGGCAGTGTGTGATGGGCGGCGCCACTTTGCGGTATGGCCCGGTGAAACAGTCCTTGGGCAGCTTCACAGGCCAGTAAGGTGCCGACGCTGAATGCACCGGCAGATTCTCCTGCCACAGTGACTCTTGATGGATCGCCGCCGAAGGCGGCAATATTCTTTTGCACCCATTGCAGGGCGGCAATCTGATCCAGCGTGCCATTCACATTAGATGTGGCAAACTCTTCGCCTAAGTGGGTTAGATCTGCAAAGCCAAGTGCGCCCAGCCGGTAGTTTATGGAGACCACCACAATGTCGCCATTGAGGGCAAATCGGGTGCCGTTGTACCAAGGGATTGCACCCTGACCTGTGCGGTAGCCGCCGCCGTGTATCCAGACTAAAACTGCGCGCTTGCCTTGGTCTGTGGGGTTAACCGCTTGCTTTGGCGTGGTGATGTTGAGGCTTAAGCAGTCTTCATCCCAGCGTACGCTGGCGCTGTCTGTCATACCACCGCCGGAAAGTTGCGGTGCTGCAGGGCCAAATTTGAGCGCTGCAAAGGGCTCGCTGAAAGTCGCCATGGGCTGAGGGGCTTTAAAGCGCAGGTTATTGATGGGCGGCTGCGCATAAGGGATGCCACAAAAAAGTAATACGCCTTCTTTTTCTCGCCCTTGGATTGGTCCGCATGGTGCGTTGATTGTGCTTGTGTCCACTGTATTGGCTCCCCGTACTCGTCAGATGTTGGTCTTAAGTTTGTTGCTGCGGATTAGTATTACCCTATTCGGAAGATGTTTTCTAAGTGAATTTTGAAATTGGATTTATCCGGCTTAGCTAGAGTGCTACATTGCATCCCGCATGGATTGTTAACGCGTAAGTTCGATTCATCAGTTTCGGTAGTTATGGGAAGGGGAATAGATTGGGTTTTGCAAAAACACTGAGTTGGGTTTTATTGTTTGCGGGCGGTTTAAACACTGCATGGGCGGAGGTTGCGCAAACAGAAGCGCCTATTGAGTTTCCTTCTACCATGGCTTGGAGCGCCTATAACTTAGGCACCACTGGTTATAACCAAGCCGTGGCGATCGGCAAGGTGCTAAAAGATAACTACGACACCAACCTGCGTGTTTTGCCCGGCAAGAATGACGTTTCTCGCCTCTTGCCCTTGCAGCGTGGTCGGGTGCAATTTTCTGCCAATGGTGTGGCGACTTACTTTGCCCAAGAGGGTGTTTTTCAGTTTGCAGAAAAGCAGTGGGGGCCCATGCGGCTGCGCATTGTTATGGCTTCTAACGGGGAGAGTAACCAAGCCCTGGGTGTGGCGGCCGATATGGGTATTGCCACCTATGCTGACCTGCGCGGTAAGCGTGTGCCTTATGTGCGCGGCGCACCCGCCTTGAATGTCACCACTGAGGCCTTTCTGGCCTGTGGCGGACTCACTTGGGATGATGTGGAACGGGTGGATTTTCCCGGCTATAGCGCCATGTGGACGGGTATTGTCAATGATCAGGTGGATGCCGCCTATGCCACCACTGGTTCTGGGCCAACACGTAAATTGGAAGCGTCTCCACGGGGTATTTTTTGGCCACCTGCGCCACACGATGACCCTGAGTGCTGGGCGCGAATGGCTAAAATAGTGCCATTTTTCACTCCCCATATGGCTACTCGGGGCGCCGGCATTTCAAAAACTAATCCTCACGAGGGCGCCACTTACCCTTACCCAATATTGATTACCCTAGCTGAGCGCGATGCGGACCTTGTGCATGATCTAGCCAAGATTATTCATATTCACTATGACGAATATAAAACTGCTGACCCCGGCAGCATTGGTTGGGCCATGGACAGGCAGGTGTTTCGTTGGGTAGTGCCGTTTCACGAGGGCGCAGTGCGTTACTTCAAATCTATTGGTGTTTGGGACGATGAAACTCAAGCCCACAATGATCGTCTAATTCAACGTCAGGATGTGCTTGCCCAAGCGTGGCAAGTTCATAAAGCCAGTAACCCTAGCAAGGAAGGTTTTGCTGATGCCTGGCTTAAGGCGCGAATTATAGCGCTTGATGCCAACGGCTTTGATCCTATTTGGCGCTAGCATCTGCGACACCACATGCTTTGAGCTAAATGCCCTGAATTAAATGCTCTGAATTAAGCGCTCTGAATTAAGTGCTCTGAATCAAGCGTTCAGAGTTAAGCGTTCAGAGTTAAGCGCTTAGAATAGGCGCACTTAACTGTTTTGACGAAATAGGAATTACCAATGGCAGCCCAGCCTCACCCGTTTGTTCGATCTCTTGTCGCTGTTTTAGCATTATTGGCTTTGGTGCTGGCCATGGATACGTTGCGTATCTTTGGTGGTTCCCAGTGGCTGGGCTTTCTTGTACAGGTTGAAACTCAGTATTTTTATGCCTTGTTAGCGCTACTGGCACCCTGGGCCTACATCACGTTTCCGTCCAAGCGTTGGATCGATTGGCCTTTAGTGGCCATTGCGCTAGGTATATTGGCTATGTTTTTTGTGACGGCGGAACAAGCTTTGGATGAGGCTTGGGAATTCGCAGCGCCTGAATATGCCGTTTATGCGTCCCTAGCGTTTTGGGCGATAATGCTGGAAGCCCTGCGCAGGGCTGCTGGTTGGCCACTTTGCCTTATTGCTGGATTCTTTTCGGTATTGCCCATTGTTACCGAGTACATGCCAGGACCGCTAAATGGCCTGCCGGCAACTTGGGGCGAGGCTGCGGCTTACCATGTGCTGTCTATAGAAAGTATATTTGGCCTGCCGTTTCGCGCCTTTGCTAGTTTGGTTATTGGCTTTGTGGTCTTTGGTGTTGTACTTCAGCACACAGGTGGCGGCAAATTTTTCCTTGATTTGGCCTTTGCCTTGTTAGGTAAGCAGCGGGGTGGTCCAGCCAAGGTGGCTATTGTTTCCAGTGGCTTGATGGGGTCTATGAGCGGCAGCGTCGTTACTAATGTTTTAACCACTGGGCAACTGACCATACCCGCCATGCGTAAAGCCGGTATGGCGCCCCATGTAGCTGGTGGGATAGAAGCCTGCGCGTCTACTGGCGGCGTATTGCTACCGCCTATTATGGGGTCCACGGCCTTTATTATGGCCACGCTTTTAGACATTGCGTACATTGATGTGGCTGTTGCCGCCGCGTTGCCAGCGGTGCTGTATTTTGTCAGCCTTTATATGCAAATTGATGCTTACGCCGGACGTAACAATTTGCAGGGTTTGGCCAGCGAAGACATTCCCAGTATTAAGCAAACTCTTATTGAGGGATGGTTTTATATGGGCGCCTTTGCGCTGCTGATATTCCTGCTGATTTTTTTGCAGCGTGAATCTATTGCTCCATACTATGCAACCGCAGTGTTGCTCATTCTCAATCAGCTCTCAAAAACCAATCGTTTAACCCTGAAAAGCGGACTAGATTTACTCTATAGCGTGGGTAAATTATTGATTGAGTTAGTCGTTATTTTGGCTGGCGTTGGTTTGATTGTGGGCTCGCTTTCGATGACAGGCTTAAGCGGTACCTTGGTTAATGACCTGCTGAGTCTGGCCGGTGATGATGTCGGCTTGTTGTTGTTGATGGGCGCGCTAACCAGTTTTGTTTTGGGTATTGGTATGACGGTAACCGCGGCCTATATTTTTCTAGCGGTAGTGTTGGCTCCGGCTTTGGTCAGCCAAGATTTAGACCCTCTGAGCGTGCATCTGTTTATTCTTTATTGGGCCATGCTCTCTTATATAACGCCGCCGGTGGCACTGGGTGCCTATGCTGCGGCTTCTATTGCTGGGGCGAATCCGTTGAAGACCGGTTTGGCCGCCATGACAATGGGCAGTGTGATTTATGTGATTCCATTTATCTTTGTCCTGGACCCAGCGTTTATTCTCAAGTCAGATGTGCTTTCTTCAACCCAAGTTGTACTTGAAGCACTAATTGGTGTTTGGTTGATTTGCGGTGGCTTGCAGGGCTTTCTTTCTGGTTATGGCAGGCTTAACCATTATTCTGTGCGCATAGCGTTGGCTGTGGGTGGGCTTTTGATTGCGCTACCCTACATGGGCATTGCTTGGCCTGAGGCTCCGGCTAATGCAGATCACTTAATGCTTGGCGCAGTATTGGTAGGCCTTGGCGTGCTCGCGAATATCGCTCTATTCAAACAGACGCCAGAGACCTCGCAGTAGGCTGACGCTTTCAAGGTTCAGGATCAAGGTTTAGCGTTAAGGGTCAAGGGCCAAGGTTTAGGGTCGCGGTTTAGGGTTAAGGTTTAGGGCCAAAAAAAGCCGGTATTTTGCAACCGGCTTTGCTCAAGCTTCAGTCTCTTGGCGTAACCAAAGGGAAGCGCCGAGGGAACTGGTCGAACAGCTGGGAGAAGTTGAGCATTACCGCTAAGTCGCCGCTGATTTCCAACTTGTTGTCAGACATTAACGATGGGCCATCGGTTATACCCATGATTAGCTTTTTAAAATCAGCAGAAGCAATGGTTAGCGTGGTGTCTGCGGCAATGTCTTTGTTCTTAAAGAAATTAAAAACGCTGTTTTTGATAGTGACCAGATAGTTGTCGTCCATGTCGGTTAAGTTCAACAGGATGCTGACAGCTAAGCCGTCTGCCGCCGCGGGCAATAATCGAACCGCCAATGTTTGGAAGAAATTCTCTAACGGCATGCCTGCAGCAATACCACCACTGGCCTGAAACGCTTTTGTTTCGGGTAAACCTTGCCTTAGTTCCAGCGTTCCACAGAGGTAAAAGTTACGCCAAGGCGCTGACTCAGATTGATAGCCTAACTGTTCTAACGTATCTGCCAGTAATGCTCTGCCTGCAATATGGTCGGGGTCTGACATTACAACATGGTTAAGTACTTCTGCTACCCAACGGTAATCACCGGCGTCAAAAGAGGCCTGAGCCTTTTCTACCACGGCATCTGCGCCGCCCATAAAATTCATATAGCGCTTAGCCTGTTCGACAGGGGGTAGTTGATAAAGCGTAGAAGGGTTGCCGTCGAAAAATCCAAGGTACTTAACGTACACTGCCCGGCAATTGTGATGCACAGTGCCGTAGTAGTCTCGGTTGTAAAACTCCTGACCTAGGCTATCTGGTAAATGCACCTGTTCGGCAATTTCTTCTTTGGTATAGCCGTTGTTTGCAAGGCGCAATGTCTGGTCATGGATGTACTTATATAGGTCTCGTTGTTTTTCTAGATACTCAATGGCATCTGCTTGGCCCCAGATAGGCCAGTGATGGGAGGCAAACTGAACGTCTATGCGGTGACCGAATAGATCTATTGATTCGTTGATTTGGCTAGACCACTCCAAGGCATCTCGTACCTGTGCGCCCCTTGGCGTATAGACGTTATGTAGGTGGTGGGAAGTGATTTCAGCCATGCACAGGGCTTTGAAGGCGGGGAGGTAAAAAACGAATTCCGCAGGGGCTTCGGTGCCTGGGGTCATTTGAAACTCTATTTCAACGCCATCTATTGTGCGGGTTTCACCAGTTTCACAGATAAAGTCTGAGGGCACGATAAAACCTGTGGTGCCCATAGAGACCGCTGCTCCCAGACCTGTGGTGACGTAGCCTGTGGCGGACGCGGGTAGTAGGTTGCCGTACATGTAGGTAGCGCGGCGGTTCATGGCGTTACCGGCGAGCACGTTCTCATTCAGCGACTCGTTAACAAAATCTTCTGGTGCAATAAGGGGCACTTCGCCTGAGCGAACTTGTTGCTGGCTGACCACACCCAGTACGCCTGCAAAATGGTCGGCATGGCTGTGGGTAATCAATACTGCAACAACGGGTCTTTCGCCCAGATGCTCATTGGCCAGCGCTAACGCCGCAGCGGAGGATTCCGACGAGGTGAGGGGGTCAATAATGATCCAGCCCGTGTTGGAGCGAATCAGCGTCATGTTGGCAATATCGAAGGATCTAACTTGATAGATGCCATCTACCACTTCAAACAAGCCGTTATGTTGCGCGTTGAGCTGCGATTGTCGCCAAAGGCTTGGGTTGACGGTTGCCGGCGCTTCGTCGTTGAGGAATTCCATGTGCGCTAGGTCGAAGGTGATGTGGCCATCTGCGCGGGTAAGGGTTAACGGGTTGAGTGTTGCAATGAACCCTCTTTGTGCATCAGCGAAACTTTTTCTGTTACTGAAATCTAAGCTGCTTTTAACCTGTTCTTGGGCCGCTTGAGTATGGCTGGTGGCAGGCTTGTTGGCGGCCAAATTTTCGGGAAGCGGTTTATATGCCATGGTATTTACTCACTAGTCATTGCTTGTTGAAATTGCTCGGGTGTCGTGCGTGCCGAGGTCCACTTTATTTAGATAAATCTTGGCAGCGGCTACTACTTTAGGTGCCAGCCATATAGCAGAGAACATTGTTGGTATTGCCATCAACGCGAAAGATCCGTCGATTAAGCCTACTGCCGCATCTAGCGAAATCACAGCAATCAAGACGATTGATGCAACGAAAACGAATCGGTAGGAGTTTTTATGCCGAGTACCAAATACGAAACTCGCACATTGGGAGCCATAAAATGAATAGGTGAAGAGTGTAGTTGTAGCAAAGCTCACTACACTGATAAATATGATGGCGGTGCCGATCGGACCTAACAATTGTGAGAAGGCATTAGCAGTGAGTGTTACCCCTTGGGCGTCGCTGCTTTGCCATGTGCCTGCGACCAAAATCATCAGAGCGGTGGCTGTGCAAATAATTAGTGTGTCGATGATGGGACCAACCATAGCCACTAAGCCCTCTCTGATGGGTTCGCTGGTTTTTACTGCACCGTGTACTAATGACTCTGTACCCATACCGGCCTCATTGCTGAACGCGCCTCGCTGTACACCGTAAACCATCATGGCAAGCACGCTGCCACCTGCTGCTGCCTCACCAGTGAACGCGTCGCTGATAATCATGGCGAACGCAGCGGGTACTTGTTCAATGTTCATCGCCAATGCGACGACAACAGTGCCAATGTAGATAACGGCCATAAACGGCACGATGATGGTAGCCGCGCGCGCAATTCTGTTTAGACCGCCAAATATGATTGACCCTGATATCGCAGCAAGCGCCATTCCGGCGAATAAATTGAAGTAGAACGGGTCTTCTTCAATGGCTAAAAGGCCTTGGTCGATAAAAATGAGATCACGGATAATTTGAATGAGTTGATTGCTTTGCAGCACTGGTAGGCAGCCGATCATGGCGACAATGGCAAAGAAGTACGCTAAGAAATGCATATTCTTGGGCAAGGCTTCGCGAATCACATACATAGGGCCGCCCTGTAGTTCGCCGGCATCGTCCTTGCCTCTATACATAACGGCTAAAGAACAGGTGAAAAATTTGGTGGCAATGCCCAGTATTGCGGTCATCCACATCCAAAAAATCGCCCCGGGACCGCCAATTTGAATGGCTAATGCAACGCCGGCAATATTGCCCATGCCAATGGTGCCTGCTAAGGCTGCAGACAATGCGCTGAAATGGTTGATGTGGCCGGGATCATTGGGGTCATCATATTTGCCGCGAATGAGATCGAAGGCATGTCTGAGGTAGCGAAAGGGCGTGAACCGGGACAAAACTAGGAAGTAAAAACCGCCGCCAAGTAACAACCAAAGAAGCCACGGACCCCATGCGAGGTCGGCGAAACGCGTAGTAATGACATGTATTGTATCTAGCATAAAAGTCCCGTAAGCGAGACGGCAAAGACTAAATGTTTAATAACCTCTGTGCACCCGGAATTGTCGGTTGTTTTTTGTTCGTTTTTCTCTCGTATTTCGTTGGTTTTTAAGTTGTTGCGGTCTAGATGCAAAGGCTACTCTAGGCACCTTTCCCCAATTGAGATACTTTGCGTGCGTCAAGACGAAGAAAAGTCATTAAGTACAGGGCCTTTAGGGCTGACTGGAGACTACGCCGAAGGGTATTCGGCGGAGCTATTGCACCCCATGCCACGGGCAGAAGGACGCGGGGCAGTGGGTTTAAATGTAGGGTTAGATTCTGCATTGCCCTTGCTGGGCAGAGATCTCTGGACCGGTTATGAATTTTCCTGGCTGAATCTCAAAGGCAAGCCTGTAGTCGCAGGTTTGAAGATAAATGTTGATTGCGTGTCTACCAATATTGTCGAGAGCAAGTCTATGAAGTTGTACCTGAATGGGTTTGCTCAGACACAATTTGTCGATGCCCATGCGGTGAGCGCTAGGTTAAACGATGATCTACACAGTGCCTTTGATGGAGGTGTGGTTGTTGATCTGACGCCCATAGATGAGTTGGCGGGGCAGTGGGCTTCTATGCAAGGCCAGTGTTTAGATGAGTTGGATATTCAGGTCACTGAGTATCAACGTGCACCAGAGCTATTAGGTCAAATGAGCGGTGGGTCGCATGTAGTGACTGAACACCTATACACCCATTTGTTCCGCAGTTTATGCCCGGTGACGGCGCAACCCGACTGGGCCTCAGTGGTTGTCAGCTATACCGGCAACGCCATAGATCACGCTGGTTTGCTCGGCTATTTAATTTCCTACCGTTGTCACCAAGCGTTTCACGAAACCACCATTGAGCGGATATATGCGGATATTATGGCTGCATGCCAACCGACATTTTTGTCCGTGAATGGGCGATTTCAGCGCAGAGGAGGGTTAGACATTAATCCATTTAGGTGTAGCGAAGAGTGCCCGGTGCTGGATGTACGGATGCCCCGTCAGTAGCCTTACATCCAGTGGCTTGCAAAGCGCAGTATTAGTCTTTATTGCTCGGCGCAAGCAATGCTCTAAACCACTTTAGCCAAGTATTGTCTTGGCGCATCCAGCGCTCTAGCCCGTCCATTTGAATAGCCAGTTCGGGTCCGTCGGCTAACATATCCTCACGTTTAATGAGTTTTTGATTAGGGTCCAGTTCCTTAACCACCCGAGCAGGATTGCCCGCTGCAATGACGTTAGCAGGGATGTCACCGGTGACCACAGAGCCCGCGCCAATGATAGAGTTCTCGCCGATGCTCACGCCTTTGCAAATAACCGCACCATCTCCGACCCAAACATTGGCTGCCAATTTGACCGGCGCAGATCGACCAATGGCTTGCGTGCGGTCGTAAATGTCATGCCAGTCGGCATCTGTAATATACGCGCCAGCCGCGAGCATAGAGCTGGCGCCAATCTCCACAGATAATGCAGAGTCGATGCGCACCCCAGGGCAAATCAGCACATAATCTTGGATATCAATACGGCCCTGATGGTCGTTCATTTCCCATGTGGTCAGGCGCACGTTTCTATCTGGGGCAGTAATAACGTGAACCGAAGTGCCAAAACTGATTTCCTTACCGTAGATTTTCAAAAACCAAGGTTTCATGATCATTGAGTGATGACCCATACGCTCCAATTGTGGTGCAATAAAATGTTTCACCCAACGCGCCTCGAGCTTACCTTGGAGAACTTTAAGGCTGTAAGGACGGTGGTCTTTGCGCATGGAGGTTTATCTAGCAAATAATTCGCCAAGAGTACCCGAAATACTGACCTTTGCAGTAGGAATCTGACAGGCTTTCCTCTAAGATCTCTCGTTCTATGGTGACCCACTTTGGTTCTCTAGAGGCGATATGCTGTGAACTCCGCCAGGCCTGGAAGGGAGCAACGGTAACAGCGGCTTCGGGCTTTAGATGTGACTGGGTGGGTTGCCACCATAATTAGGAGAGGTGGCAGAGTGGTCGATCGCGCCCGCTTGGAAAGCGTGTAAGGTGTTAAAGCCTTCGAGGGTTCGAATCCCTCTCTCTCCGCCACTTTTTTATACCCCCGAAAACCCTTGTCACAGCTAGCTTTCCAGATGTAGTCTAAACCCAGAACGCACTCAGGACGTAAAATTTTTAAGGGGTAGAAGATGGGTTATGTTAGACCATTTAGCGGAAAGTGGAATGCAGTAGTTACACGCACAGGTTACAAGCAGGTTTCTCAGAGTTTTGAAAACAAAACTGCGGCTAAACCATAAAGAAAGAAGCAGCGCGGACGGTCATCACCTAGATGGAGAAGTGGGGTAGCAATTTCAGCAAGCCACCCAAAGGCACAGTGCATAGAGCACAACACACAATCCTCGATCTCCTACAGCATGATCTTGCGTGGCTACGCAGTACTAGGCTGCTGCCAGTGCCGTGGCGAGAACAGTAGAGAGCCAAGGAAGCGAGCGTATTTAGCAAGTTATGGGATCTAGGTCCCAGCTGCATTTCAGGGAATGCTCGAGCCTCTATGGCGCGCGAAGATACGCAACCCTCTACGCCGGAGACGGTTGCTAGTGCTTTGACCTATGCAGGTGATGTTCCAGCTTGAGAGTCCGTTGCGCGCAGCTAAAAATAGTTGCTGGTAAGGTGCAATTGCGATCATTACGCGATGTGCAATAACACTCCATTTACTGGCAGAGTTTGTAAGCAAGTGCATTGAGGTGTGGCAAAATTAGGGGCTGTGTGTTTTTGCCGAGGTGTATTTTGTACCATTCAGCATTCCAAATGTTTAGGACTTGAACGCCCTGCGCTGACGTCCAAGCAAGGCCCGTCCGGGAGTTACTGCGCTGAGATCAGATAAGCGATTATGCTTTCTGGAGAGGTTTCGCCGTACGGATCTTTTGCATAATTGTCCTGGCGGCCCGGTTCTTCAAACCACTTCTCTACAACGCCATCCTTGATAACTGCCGCATACCGCCAGCTTCTGAAGCCGAAACCGAGATTGTCTTTCGCCACTAACATTCCGAGTTGTCGGGTGAATTCACCAGATCCATCAGGGATCGGTTTAACATTTACGGCATTCTGAGATTCCATCCACTTGTTCATCACAAAGGCATCGTTTACCGAGGCAACGTATATTTCCTCAACGCCCAGTGATTGAATTTTTTCATAGTTGGCCTCGAAGCCGGGCAGCTGAAATGTTGAGCATGTTGGCGTAAATGCGCCGGGTAGTGAAAAGACGATTGTTCTACGTCCAGCGAATAGGCGTTGGCTCGACACGTCCTCCCATCGAAACGGATTATCGCCACCTACAGATTCGTCTCTTACTCGTGTTTTGAAGATCACTTCAGGTACTTTGACGCCTTCTTGCATATTAATTCCATTCTATTCGTCTATTTTTATGTTTGGTTAACTAACCTGTTTGCGCCTGTGACGGGCCATATTGTTAGCGATTTGGTTCTCTGACTGGCTCCGCTAGTCTGTCGGTTTAGGCGTCGTAGCCCGTGAGTTCCACGGGGTCTTCAACGGTTGGTTTAACGCCACTGGCGATAACATCAGCCAAGCGCCACAAAATGCTTGATGTCACTTGCTCTCCTTCCATAGCGATAATTCGATTCACCGCTAAATTGAGCAGGGCGTTGTCGAAACTCCCACGCAAGTGGTGTGGTGTTTGATCAAACACTGTTGGAATTTTTTCTTCGAGCACGTCCATGGTGCTGTCCAGCGCTGATATTGCATAACGCTCCATTTTTCTTTTTGCTGTTCCCATAATTGACTCTCCACTACTTTACTTAATGTCACTCGAAATAAGTTGAAATGATAATCATTCGCATTTAGAGTCTTGTAAATCGAAGCCCATGTCAAGGAAATAAAATGACGTTAAAAGTATTAGATCAGCCCATTTTAGAAAACACGCAATCAACACCACTGGAAACCGAAATCGATTCCCTTGGTGCCGCGGCCCAGTTTTCGATCTTCGCTATTCGTGTATGGTCATCCGCAAAGCAGCAGAGATTACCCATTGAGCAAGCTCTTGGCGGCGTATTTGCGGAATTTCGCTGTACCCAGGTGTTGGACATATTTGATGAATGCATGTCTTTGCTGGCGATTGCAGCATTGCGCAAAGTCAGTATTGGCTGCTGCCCGTCGAATAAGTATGTTGTCGGAGACGAAGCTATTGTGCTGGACTGCTTGAGAGAATTGGAGAAGGGTAATGCCGATGCAGCCTCAGCGATTATGGATGTGGTCATTGTTCGGGCACTGAGACCTACATTTTGCAGAACCGCAAAGATATATACCGACCACCTTAATCAAGTGGGATTGCACTTCAAGCCGCCGAGAAGTTTGGCATTGGTATAATTTTGCAGCGTTCATAGTGGTGTCTGCTAATCGACGCCCCCTTGCTGTAGGTTTGATAAGCTCTGATTGGTGTAGGTGTTATGTTTGTCAGTGTTCTCAGCGTAGCTCTGCGGCCAATACAAGGCGATAGTACCTGGTAGAGTGTCTATGAAATTCAGTTTTTTATTGGCTTGGCAGTGCTGTTGGCTGTGTTGCTATTGGTGCGGCATCAACAAGCCGCGCTTTTGGGGGGACAGGCGTCGGCGGCTTTACAGGTGCGCTTGCTAGGCGGTGGGGGTTGCCGCTAAGGATGCTGCACCTTCTGTGTTGATATCTGCAATAATTATTTCATCTACAGCATCAAAGTTTTGAGCTGCTTTAAGG
>CAJJAQ010000006.1 GCA_905182095.1 uncultured Pseudomonadales bacterium
TTTTAACAAAGTTTTTAACAAAGTTTCTAACCAAGCTGTTGACGATGTTTTTAACAAAGCGCCTCACAAAGTTCCCGGCTAAATTTTTAGCCAGACGCCTAACTCAGCGTGCCTTGTGCTGCATGGGCCGCAACGCTTGCTTTGTCTAAGCCGAGCCAATCTTTCAGTACTTGCTCATTGTCTTCACCAATGGCTCTGACTCGGTGATAGTCGTTGCACTGGGTTTTTTCAAAATGCAGGGGTAGGCGGTCAAACCAAGTGGGTCCCAATGTTGGGTGTACGTCTTGCATGGCTTGGAGGAAGTTCACTTCAGCCAGTTGCGGATCGCGCTCTACCAGATCTGCGCCGTCTTGAACCACGCCAGCTGGTACGCCTGCACCTTGGCACAATGCCATCAGTGCATAGGCTTCATGATTAGCGGTCCATTGACCAACTAAATTGTTTAGTTCGTCTCGAGCTTGCTGCCGCCCTGTCGCAGAACTAAACCGTGGCTGCTGACACCAACTGGGGTTTTGCATTAGCGCGCATAGACTTTGCCACTGTGCGTCGTCGGTGCAGGCGATGGCAATCCAGCGCTCATTGATCTTCGCTTGAGTGGCCTCATCTGCGCCAGTTGAGCGTGTTTCATCTAAACATCGGTAGCAGCCGTGTGGCGCCTGCGCATCGTAAGGTAGGTCGTTACCACAGGGTCGTGCAGCGTTGTCGTTAGCAAAGAAGTCTAGTAGCGATGGCCCTAAAAAGTTCACGCCCACTTCAAATTGTGAAACGTCTACGCGCTGGCCTTTGCCGGTACGGTTGCGTGCCTCTAGTGCTGCCAATACTGCAACGGTGCCATGGAGTCCCGCTTGATGGTCGTTGTAGGAAAAGCCCAGGCCTATGTCTTCACGTCCGGGCACACTGGTTGTATGGGTGAGACCGCAAAGGGCGTGAATAGTGGGTGCGTAGGTGACAAATTTTGACCACGGGCCTCCATCGCCCATGCCGGACATCTGCACGTAAATAACACCTTCGTTGGTTGCGCTGATTTGCTTATAGCCAATACCCCAGCGGTCCAATACCCCTGCTGAGAAATTGTCGATGACAATATCTGCCTGGTTAGCCAGCTGTCCGGCCAATTGCTTGGCTGAGTCTTGGCTCATGTTCAGGGCCAATGCGCGTTTGCTGCGATTCCACATAAGGTAGTAGGGGTGGTGGGGGTCTTGGGTGCCTACGGCGCGATCAGCAGAGTTTATTTTGATCACGTCAGCGCCCATGTCTGCCAAAATTCGGGTGGCAAAAGGTCCGGCTAGCACGTGGGTAAAGTCCAACACTTTTAGACCCTTTAGTGGCTTGTCTGCTTGGGGCTTGTCTGCTTGGGGCTTGTCTGCGGTTGCCTTGACCTGCTTGTGGGCAGCAGTTGGTTCGCTGTTCCAGTTCAGGTCATTAAGAAGTTCTTCGTTGGCAGAGCCAATGCCTCTGTAGGCATTAAGCTGCCACGGCGTAGCTGAGAATTGATAGGGCGCGCCTGGTGCGCTAATTGTCTCTGCGCCAATTTGGTAGGGCACATACCACTGTCGTGCTTCTAGCTGCGGGTTTTCTGCCACTTTTTCTAGTGGCAGAACCCAGCCGTACGGCGAGTGTCTGGACTGGGCTTCAAAGAACAGGGCTTCCACGTCTTTTTCTGCCACCCAGTCGGTCATTACTTCCATTGCTCGCAATGTGCGCGCGCGAAGGTTCTCAGGCTCCATATACTTAGGGTCAATCAGGTCGTCATGTACGCCTTCTTCAATCCACCACATCAGTTGGCGGTCGAAGTCTGGTGCCGGGGTGGCCATAATGCTGCCGCCTTTACCGTTCAATACGGTGTAGGCGTCTGACCAATGCATGGCGCCGCGCCTTGGCAGCACTTTACCCTCAGGTCGGTTGAGGGTTTTTTCATACCAATAGAACATAAACACTTGTTCTAGGCAGGATGCGATACATTCATGTACCGATATGCCAACGCTTTGGCCTTGGCCAGTGGCTCTTACATGAGCCAGTGCGCTGAGGGCGGCTATCGCCACGTAAGCGCCAGAAATCATGAAGTTCATTTCGCCAAAGCCCTTGAGGGGTGGCGTATCTGCATCACCTGTCGTTGAAGCAGCACCGCCGAGTGCTCCGGCAACAATGTCTGGGCCTAGATAATCAGCCCAAGGGCCAGATGTTCCGAAAGAGGAAACATCAATAACAATGAGCTCTGGGCGTGCAAGTTTGGCCGCTGCTATGTCGGCTTCATCAACCGCGAAGGCGCCCTTACATAGCAAAACAATTTCAGCGTGATTGATGAGATTTTGCAGCTGTGTACGGCCATCGCTGGTTGCCGGGTCTAAGCTGACAAAGCGTCGGTTAGAGGCGAAAAAAGCGTGCCACAGCGAGGAGGTTTGTGTTGCTTGGCCCTGCATAAGTGGGCCTCGAGCGCGCAACGAATCGCCTGTAATAGGTTCTGGGCGCACCATATCAGCGCCAAGATCAGCCAGTAATTTTGCCCCGTAAATGCCTCGCTCGTCAGTCAAATCTATGACTCTCACACCCTCTAATGCCATGGTTCCCCCAAATTGTTACTGCTGATGTTGCTAGTGAATTATTCTACTCTCGAGGCAAAGTACCTGATGTCTGACACTAGGGTAAGAGTTCCGTTGGATTTTTCGCGCAAATAATCAGCATTAGTTCGAATAAGGCCTAGAGGCTTTGCCTTAGGCAAATGCATGGGTAGGATAAGAAGGCAGGGGACTAGGGATATTCAGGGGGTAGTGTTAACTATGCTTAACCAAGAGCAAATCAATTTTTTTAAGAGCAACGGCTATTTGCTTGTGCCCGGTGCTATGGCGCTAACTCAGTGCCGCAAAGTGCGTGAGCTTATGTGGCAGGCTATGCCTAAAGGATCAGCTATGCAGGTAGATGATTTGGTCAGTCAGATTGGCCCGTTTAAGAGTGAAGATGAAGCCTTGGACGCTCGCCATTTGCGCGTGGGTTACCGTTGGCTGAATAGGTTTTTGGGGGTTAGCCCCGAAGTGATCAGTCTTATCTACAGCGAATCAATCTGCGCCATGGCCCAGCAGCTACTGGGCGGTCAGCTGCGGCAAGCAGTGGCCAATGGTCTGCCCATGGGCAGTTATGGCAATGCTTGGCCCGGTGGGCCAACAGACCCAGCCACAGGCAATGAGGGCGCTCGCGGGGTTTACTGCACATTGCCCTACGGCAACAAGGCGAAAGAACCTGACCAGTGCCATACCGACGGTCACCCCTTTCAGTTGGGCGTTGTGGGGTTGATTGATGATTGCCCCCAAGACGGTGGTGGGTTCAAGGTTTGGCCCGGTTCTCATAACAAGTTGTATCCTACCTTTGCCCTGCGTTACGACCAGCCGCGTATTCCTTATTATGAGCATCTGCCCGGTTATAAAGGCATTGTGCATAGCCCTGAATATTTGCATGAAGTGGACAAACTCAACAGTGATGTGACACCCGTAGAATGCTGGGGTGAAGCCGGTGATATTGTTTTTTGGCATCATCGCTTAGCCCACATGGCAGGGCACAACTACACGAATAGTATGCGTCAGGCGGTGCTGGCGGATTTTTGGACCACAAACCTAGATCAGTTTCGCACCACGCCAGCGCAAGGGGATATGTGGCGTGATTGGTCTGAGCAGGTACAGTTGAGTAGCACTGATTACTCAGATGAATTGGCGGCTCTGCAACGCTTATAGTGGACGTGCTCTGGGGTAAATTTGTCCAGCGAAGACATCAAGGCGTTTTTATACATTGCGCTTTTATACAAAGAAGATAGGTACATGAATAAAAGGGAGAGGAGATAATGGACGCAACTATGCCAGGAAAATTAGGTAACCCTAATGCGACCTTCGAAACCGACAGCCGCGCTGACCCGCGCATTGCTGCGGTCATGGCTGCGGCTGGAGAGTTGGCACCAGGTGTTGTGGAACTTGCCGCTGATGCTACTTACGAGGAGTCCTTGGCGTACGCCCAAGCCTTTGAGCAGGCCGCTGCCTTAACCCACCCGTTACAAAGGGACATGATGCCCGATTTTCCCTCTGTGGAAGCCACTACTCAAGTGATTAAGGGCGTTGATGGCAACGACATCAGCCTGTACATACATCAACCGGCTCAGCGTAGTGGCCCTCGTAGCGGCCCTCTGCCTTGCGTGGTGCACACCCATGGTGGCGGTATGGTACTTATGACCGCGGCGGATCCAGATTACATTCGCTGGCGCAATTCTTTGGCCGCTATGGGCATGGTTGTAGTGGGCGTTGAATTTCGTAATGGCGGCGGCTCGCTGGGTAACCACCCGTTTCCAGCCGGGCTGAATGATTGTGCCAGCGCTGTGCAGTGGACGGACGCTAACCGCGCAGCTTTGAACATTTCCTCTATTGTGATTTCCGGTGAATCTGGCGGCGGTAATTTGTCTATTGCCACCACGTTGAAGGCGCTTAAAGAAGGTTGGGTGGACAAGATTGATGGCGTTTACGCCATGTGCCCTTATATATCTGGCAGCTATGCCAACCCGCCAGCCGAGCTGGTATCCCTACAAGAAAACGACGGTTACATGCTTAACTGCGCCATGATGGCAACCATGGTTCGAGTATATGACCCGAATGGTGAGCATGGCGATAACCCTTTGGCATGGCCCTTACAAGCCAGTGTTGATGAGCTGGCTGGCTTACCTCCGCACATAGTTTCGGTCAACGAGCTTGATCCTTTGCGCGACGAGGGGCTGGTGTTTTATCGCAAATTGTTGGCGGCAGGTGTGAGCGCTGTTGCAAAGACGGTGCATGGTACCCCGCACGCGGGAGACATGAGCTTTCCAGATTTTGCGCCAGATGTTTATCAAGAAAGCGCGCGCTCGTTGTGTGGTTTTGCCAATTCGTTGGCAACGCGTTAGCTTGCAGGGTTCGCACGCCTGTAGTGACGGAATGTATAAGGTTCTTCAGATTTTTATCTAGCGGGCGACGAAGAATAATGTACTGACCAATTGCATTTGCTCAGTAGACAAAATTGACATAGAAAATAATAATTAAGGAAGCCTTATGGCAGAGCAAGGTAGTGATTCAGGTGGCAAAGAAACCCAGCACCGTAACGATATGTACGGCAATATTGATGCTCGTGGTGAGGGTGAAGAGGGCGTGTCTAAAACTATTCCCGCAGCCACCGTGGTGCTTTTGCGTGACGGCAGCGAGGGTGTAGAAGTGCTGATGCTAAAGAAAAATTCTAAGATCACCTTTGGTGGTATGTGGGTTTTTCCTGGCGGCAAAATTGATCCTGAAGATTATCCCGGTGATGGCGATGTGGATGTGGCGGCGCGCGTGGCTGCTGCACGCGAAACATTTGAGGAAGCGGGAATTGAAGTAAGCCAAGAGAGCTTTGAGTTTTTGGCCCATTGGACGCCACCGCCTGGACCACAAAAGCGTTTTGCAACTTGGTTTTTTACCGCTCAAGTGGATGGCGACCAAGACATTGCCATTGATGACGGCGAGATTAAAGAACACGCTTGGTTGAACCCAGCCAAGGCGTTGGAGCGTCATGCTAAGGGCGAAATCGATTTGGTACCGCCGACGTGGATTACGTTATACCACTTGTCTTTATATAGTCCTGCAGCGGCTGTAATCTCTCATTTCAAAGAAACCCCGGGCAAAACCTACAACACCCGAGTGGTTAAATCTGCCAGCGGGGACAGAGTGGCTCTGTGGGTTGGCGACGCAGGTTACGAGGCATGGGATTCAGAGGTTGCAGGTGAGCGCCATCGTTTAGTGATGGAGGAAGGTGGGTTCCGTTTTGAAAACACCGTAGAGGCCTACTGATTTTTTGCCTTATCAGGTTTAAATGGTCTTGGCTTTGGTCTTGGCTTTAGCTTTAGGCAACTTGGATCAACTTGGGTTTGCCTTGATCCTACTTTACGCTGAAAGGAGCTGCACTGTTTGCCGATCGCCAAGTTAGCAGATGGGGCAGATGGGGCAGACGCAGACTCTGCGCGTATTTGCGGAAAGCGCGCGGGTACTTACTTTGCGATATTTAGTTTCACCGAAAAAACCGCCATTGCCTTTGGCACTGGCGTGTCTCTAAACGTGGTGGGGCTACTTGGCGTTGACCCTATGGGCGACGTTGCCGGCAGCAGTGATTTAGCTGTGGCGTCGCTACGTTTAGTTTATTGTTTAGGGTCGGTGGTCTTTTAAGGCTAGGCTTTGAAGCTTATTTGGAATTTTCCATTGCCCGAGGTTCGTCATGAGAAATTACGCTAACGTATTGTGCGTAGAGAAGCGCCTCGCGCTGCTGCTTAATAGTAGAGTTTTGTTGTTAGGGCTTATTTTAGTTACGGAGTTTGTATGAACACCTTGTTACATCACGAAGAAAAACACGGCTTTGCCTTGCACCATCTTTCTCCGGTCATTGGCACAGAAGTGCATGGTATAGATATTGGTTCTGACCTTGATGAAGACGTGATCAGCTTTTTATCTGATCTTTTAGTGCAACGAAAAGTACTTTTTTTTCGCAAGCAAAACATCACTATGGATCAGCATATAGCCTTTGCCAGTCGCTTCGGTGAACTGGAGGTGCATCCCTTTACGGCTAATAACAACGACCGTCCTGAGGTGATTCACCTTAAGAACGGACCGGACAATAAGCCCTCTATTGACTTTTGGCATTCCGATGTCACTTGGCGCGAAGAGCCGTCGCTGGGTTCTATTTTGCGTGGGCGGCAAATACCCGAAGTAGGCGGCGATACGCTTTTTGCAAATATGGAAGCCGCTTATGACAATTTGACTGATGAGATGAAGGCGCGGCTTGACGGGCTGTATGCGGTTCATGATAACCGGTTATTTCTTGATGCCATGCGCAAAAGGGGCGTGAGTGAGGCGGACATCGAAGCCAAAATGAAAGAGTTTCCGCCAAGTCGGCACCCGGTTATACGTACCCATCCTGTTAGTGGTCGAAAGTCGATTTATGTAAATTGTGCGTTCACCAAAACCATAGAGGGCATGGACTCAGTTGAGGCAAATCAATTACTTGCCCAGTTATATCAAACTGCTGCAATACCTAATATTCAATGTCGATTTCGTTGGGAGGCAGACTCTTTTGCTTTTTGGGATAATCGTGGCGCCCAGCACTATGCTGCTGCAGATTACTGGCCAGCTGAACGGTGTATGGAACGAGTGACCATTAAAGGCGAGCGACCGGTTTAAGACGTAGTTGTTTTGCGTTATTTACAATTTAGCGCAGACCGGTTTTTTGGGTGGTATTGTTTTCTCGACTAATGGTTGTTTTGTGCTGAAACTCTAACAATTCGTAATGATTGGGTTACAAACCTAAGCAGACTTTTTGGCTATTTTTGCTACGCTCCCAGAGCCTAAGTTTTTGGAGCGGATTATGCTTGCGAGTGTTTTTGAGAAAGCGTTGGAAATATCCACCCGCTTGTTTATGTTCTGTGTTGCGACAACTTCTCTTTCTTTTATTCTTATTTCCTCTGCTTTAGCTTCTAATGCAGTGGAGCGTTCAGCGTCTGCTGGAACGCCAGCAAAAATCATTCAGTCCACTGCTAAACAGGTTGCCCTTATTGAGCTTTATACCTCGGAGGGTTGTAGCAGCTGCCCACCTGCGGATAAGTGGCTAACCAGCTTGAAATCTAGTCCAGATTTGTGGAAGCGGTGGGTGCCGGTGGCGTTTCACGTTGATTATTGGAATTATCTTGGCTGGGATGATGACTTTGCCAAACCAGCCTTCAGTCAGCGGCAACGTCTTTATGGACGCCAAGAATCTATCTCTACCTACACGCCGGGGTTTATTGTTGATGGCCGCGAGTGGCGCGGTTGGTTTCGCGGTAAGTCATTAAATAAAATGAATTTTGTTGATGAACCCGGTGTTTTAAAGGCAACCGTTGACGGCGCGCAGGTGTCCGTGGAATTTGCGCCGAAAATTCCCTCTGGGCAGAAGGAAATTCACTGGGCGCTACTTGGCTTTGACTATAAGCGACCAATTCGTGGCGGCGAAAACCGCGGTCGCCAGTTGGTGCATGACTTTGTGGTGGTAGATCAGGGGCGTCTTAACGGCGTTGCAAATGGCAATAAGTGGACGGGTGATTTCGTCTATCAAACGTCACAGGTGCCTGCTGCAAAGCAATATGGCATTGCTATTTGGGTCAGCGAACCGGGGCGGGTGAAGCCTATTCAAGCGGTAGGCGATTGGCTTTAGTATTGGCTCCGGTGGGGCTGGCTGTCTTGCAGCAGTTAGTTTAGGCCAGTCGCTCTTAGTTGGATCGGATCGCCAAGTATCTTTGAACAAAGCCGAGTCCTCGGTGTTCTTGTCCTGTTAACGTCTAAATGGCCAGCCAGCTAAATCATGGCTGTACAGTCATTCCACTCTCGTTCTTGCTCGATAAGTGGTACATTTCTGCGCATAAAATTTGACGTTACGTGTTGAGTATTGGACGCACCGTAGCACCAGCTGTTGCAGTAAAAATAGGACATGACATGCAGGATTTTGACGTAGTAATTGTAGGCGCAGGTATTTCCGGCGTGAGCGCGGCATACCACCTTCAGCAAAGTTGCCCCAATAAGTCTTTTACCATTCTCGAGTCGCGCAAGAGCATTGGCGGCACTTGGGATTTATTTAAGTACCCGGGCATTAGGTCGGACAGCGACATGCATACTCTGGGCTTTAACTTCAAACCTTGGATTGATGAAAAATCCATTGCAGATGGCCCTTCAATTAAGCGCTACTTGAGTGAAACCATTGCTGAAAATAAAATGCACGAGCACATTCAGCATGAAAGTAAGTTGATTGCGGCAAACTGGTCTAGCGAGTCAAACCGTTGGATGATCAGCGTAGAACAACAAGGCCACGTTGTGGAGATGACCTGTAATTTTTTGATGATGTGTAGTG
>CAJJAQ010000007.1 GCA_905182095.1 uncultured Pseudomonadales bacterium
GGCATCCGCATTGAAGACAATATTTGTGTGACGCAGACAACGCCTCGCAACCTTACTAGAGACGCGTTTGCGCTAGCAGAAAACGCCTAAGCGAAAACAATAATTCCATTAGCACAAAGCCACGTAAAGAATATGACAGAAGTTACCCACGCGAATCTTACACCCGCAAATCTTTTTGCTGCACCCGGTCTAAGAAAACAACCGCCTACACAAATGCGCATTGCGCCCAGTGGCAAATTTGTAGCCTACCTAAAGGCGAGTGCTGAAAACTCGCTGCAAATGGATCTCTGGCGATACGATATTGAACAACAAGTGCATACTCTCTGGGTCAGTGCCGCAACCTTTGAAAGCAACAATGCGTCCGAGGTAACCGCTCTCACGGATGTAGAGCGAGCCGAACGTGAACGCAAACGACAGTTTACTTTTGGCATCACCGCTTACTCCTGGCTGGGCCCAAATGATCAGGCGCTTGTCAGTCTTGATGGACAAGCCTATATCGTTGAAGTTGATACAAAAACAGGGCGCGCACCAAAACTACTGTCTGACGCCGAGCACAGGCAAAGTGCCTATAAGGCAAGCCCCAACGGGGAAAAGATTAGTTTTGTTAGGTCCGGCGATCTCTATATTCAAGATATACTGATAAAACCACCTCAAGCTTCGAGCAACGATACGAACGTTGCAACTACAGAACTTAGAGTGACCTGGGATGCCAGCCAGACGATAAACAATGGCTTGGCAGACTTTCTAGCCGCCGAGGAAATGCATAGATTTGATGGTCACTGGTGGTCACCCTGCGGAAAATATCTGTTCTACTGCAAAGTAGATGACGGGCCAGTAGCAGTTTCCTACAGATTAGAGATCGACGCAGACGGCAGTAAAACTGTTGCGCAACGCTACCCCTATACAGGAAAAGCCAACCCCTATGTTTGCCTGTACAGCTATGATCTAGACCGCGGAATAACCAAATTGCTCTGGCAACCTACTGACAGCGAAGTCTATCTGGCAAGAATCAACCCGCTACAAAGCGGCTTGTACATACAAGTACAAGACCGACTACAGCAGACACTTTGGCTGAAAAAAACAGCATACGCTGATCATGCGTGGCAGACACTGTACGTTGATAGATCCGATACATGGGTCAACTTGAGCGAGGATCTACACCAACTCAACGACGGCAGCATCGTATTTTCTACAGAAGCCGATGGTTGCAGAAAAGCTTTCGTATTAGACCAGCAAGGCAACACCAGGCTGTTAAAAGGCCCGCAACACATCAATCAAATAGTCGACGTCAGCGCCACGCATGCATTTGTAAGTGGATGGGATACACAGCCTATTGAAAACCATTTATTCACGGTGTCATTAGCGGGCGCCGAATGTTCTCAGATCACTCAGCAACCAGGCTGGCACGAAACCGCCCTAAACTTAGCTAAAGGATTATATCTTGACCGCTTTAGTGATGAAAATACTCCGCTAAAAATTGATTTGCTGAGCTTAAAGAGCCCCCTCCCGAACATTTGTTTATTTTCTGAGAAAATTGATAACGAGCACCCCTATAAACAATTCAATGCGCGTCATGTGATATCTAGCTTTGGCGAAATCAAAGCCAATGATGGTCAATCAATGTTCTACCGGCTCACGCCGCCTGCAGATATATCAGGCACGCACCCAACAATAGTTTACGTTTACGGTGGCCCCGGCGCACAAAAGGTGCGCAAAGAGTGGGGTTCGCTACTTGTACAAATGTTTTCTCAGCAGGGCTACGGCGTATTGGAGTTAGACAATCGAGGTTCAAGCAACCGCGGGCGCTTCTTCGAAGCCCCACTTTACCGAAACATGGGCGGCCCAGAGGTAGAAGATCAGGTACTAGGCTTAAGTGTATTAGCGCAAACCCCATGGGCCGACTTGGCCCGGGTCGGCATCTTTGGCCACAGCTATGGCGGCTTTATGACCCTTATGGGTTTATGCAAAGCACCTGAGCATTTCAAAGCAGGTGTAGCCGTTGCGCCGGTTAGTGACTGGGCAATTTACGACACACACTACACAGAAAGATATATGGGTTTACCCGATGAAAATGCCGAGGGGTACCAGGCCGCAAATGTGTTGACGTATGTGGACAAATTGTCTGGGCCACTGTTACTCATTCATGGCATGGCGGACGATAATGTGCTCTTTACTCACAGCACAATGCTCATGTCAGAACTGCAAAAACGCAATAAAGCTTTTGAGCTGATGACCTATCCTGGAGCAAAACATTCAATGCAAGAACCCCATGTTTCAATCCATCGCTTTAATCTAATATTAGATTTCTTTAATAGAAAGCTATAAGCCCCACGCTGTTTTACTATGGCATAACTGGCTGTTACTGAGGCTTGAACAGCACATTGAAATTTTCGCTGGTTTGCGCTGCTAGTTGTTCCAAGGGCATGCCACGCAAATCAGCCAAAAATTTTGCTGTGTCAGCAACAAAAGCCGGTTCGTTATCCTTACCCCGATTAGGCACTGGTGCCAACCAAGGTGCATCTGTCTCAATCAACAAGCGCTCAATAGGCACTCTGCGCGCTACCTCGCGCACATTTTCGGCATTTTTAAACGTAACAATGCCAGAAATTGAAATGTAATAACCCATCTCTAAAGCTTGCTCCGCCATGTCCCATGACTCTGTAAAGCAATGCAATACGCCTTCAACTTGGGGGTATTTGGCCATCAAAACCAGTGTGTCATCTTGAGCATTTCTAGTATGTACGATGATCGGCAAAATATGCTTGTTGGCCAACTGCAACTGAAAATCAAAGGCTTCTTGCTGCCGTAGCTTCGCCTCATCCGTAATATCGTGTAAATAGTCCAACCCAGTTTCGCCTACAGCCAACACCCGTGGATGAGACAAATTCGCCTCTATCCAATCGAGAGGTTCTGCTGCTGCATCTGGATGCACGCCGACGCTAGCCCATACATCGTCGTGGGCAGCGGCTAGCGCCAAGACTTCATTAATGCGCTTTTGTTCAACGCTAATACATAGGCAAGTAGCTACCCCTGCATTGCGGGCGCGCTGCAACGCCTTTTCTGGTTCCTGCAGATAATTCAAATGACAGTGGGAATCAACGAACACCCGAGTACTCCTTAACGCAGTAGTGGTTATAGCTAAATGCTTTTAAAAACATGAAATTTTTGCAGTAGCGAGGCAACTAGCACTGCCAACTAACCACCACGCTGACGCTGTAGCCTGACAACTTGTAACCATTGATAGATCAACCGCTCAATCAACAACCGTGGGTTGGCAGCATTTGAAGTTTCCAACTGCAGTCGCGTTTGATTCAACTCGTCTGCGAACGCAAGCAAAGTACGGTTTGCTTTATCGCGCTGCTGCCAGATTAGATCTCGGTACCAGCGAGATAAAACGTCTACCAAGTCTGTCTCCAAAATACTGGCAATACTGGTACTGGGCTCAAAACTATTTTCCAGTTCGAATAACCAAGCATCTAAATCAAAACGTTCTTCTTGTTGTAAGTGAAGCGGCGCATAACCCGACTGAGCAAAAGCCTGTTTAGAAATATCGAGTCCTTTTGCCGACAACCATTGTGTGGCTTCATCGGCACTTTGCGCCACCTGATAACGCTGACACCTGCTTCTTATGGTGGGCAGAAGCCGCCCCCAGTGCGGCGTAGAAAGCAAAATATGCGTATTACGAGGCGGCTCTTCAAGAGTCTTGAGCAATGTATTCGCAGCATTGGTATTGAGTAAATGGGCGTCAACGATAACTGCAACTTTACATTTTGCGATTTGCGGCGTGTTGACAGAAAAAGCATTTAGTTTACGTACTTGGTCAATTTTAATTACAGCACCATCAGGTGCTACCCAACAAAAATCTGGGTGCGCTATTTCATGCGGAGGTTGCTCTGAGGTTAACCCCAGCAATGCAAATGCCGCTCTCTCGACTAAATCGTGGCCACCCCAACCTTCTCCACAAATCAGAGCAATAGCTGCTGGAAGAGTGCCGTCAACAGCACGCTGTTGTAACCCATCAAGTACCGGCTTATGCCATGGCAGCAATTCGCCTAACATGGCCTAATTGGCACCTGGCATATGGATGCCAACGAATTCTTTGACTTGCCGACAGACTGTTTGCTGGACATCGGCTAAAGGTAAGCTGGCGTCTACGGTGCGAAACCGCGAATTTGCTGCGGCTCTAGCCAAATAGCCCTGCCGAACTTTATGAAAGAAAGACATTTGCTCTTGCTCCATACGATCATGATCTCTGTCAGCTATGCGCAATGCCGCAACTTCAGGGTCTAAATCTAAATATAGTGTGAGATCCGGCTGCAAGTCGCCATGCACCCATTCTTCTAATACCGCTATTTTTTCTAAATTCAACCCTCTGCCATACCCTTGATAAGCGTATGAAGCGTCAGTAAAACGATCGCACACCACCCATTTGCCTGCGGTTAAAGCTGGGCGTATTACTCCTTCAACATGTTGCAAGCGCGCAGCAAAGGCAATAAACAACTCGGTTAAGCCATTTACGGGTTCCGTCCACTGGGCGAGCAAATTTTCGCGGAGTTGTTCAGCCATAGGTGTACCCCCCGGCTCTCTTGTACGCACGTAAGCGATAGATAAGTCCTCTAGGGTCTTACACACAGAGTCCACGTTCGTCGTTTTACCAACGCCCTCGGACCCCTCTAGAGTGATAAATTTGCCTTGTTTAGTATTCACGTACTTTATTGACCTAATTGATAACGACGTACTGCTGCATTGTGCTGGGCCAGTGTTTCAGAAAACTGACTACTTCCATCACCCCGAGCAACAAAATATAAAAATTCCCCTTCAGCAGGCTGCACCGCAGCAAGTAGTGACCGATAAGAAGACAAAGCAATTGGTGTCGGAGGAAGACCCTTGTAGCGATAGGTATTATATGGCGAATCTAAACGCAAATCTTTATACCGAATATCTCCATCAAAACTTTCACCCGCGGCATAAATCACCGTTGGGTCCGTTTGCAAGCGCATATTCCGTTTCAACCTCTTATGGAACACCTGACTGATTTGAGCCCTATCGGCATCTATACCGGTTTCTTTTTCTATAATCGACGCCAATATCAACAACTGCTCCGCAGAGGTAATACTAAACCTCTGTGAGTTCGACGAAGCAGAGCGCATAGCCCACACCTGAGCAATTTTACTCTGCATAACTTGGTGGGCACGTCGCAGCAAGTCAACATCTTTAAGGCCCCGACGGACAAAGTAGGTATCGGGAAAAAAGTACCCTTCCGCACTCGCACTGGATAGGCCCAACTTTGGCGCCAGTTCAGCATGGACTTGGTTATTCGAGGTAAAGTCGCCTAGGGTGTGCTGTAAATGAGGGATTTCTTTGAGCTCTTGCAACATCACCAAAGCAGTAATACCTTCGCGGAGACGTACGGGATGCAAGAGCACCTCACCTGAACTGAATTTTTCTAATAATTGGCGAGGAGAAATGGGGGTTTTTAGTGCGTATTCGCCCGCTTTAAGCTGGGTATCTAAAGATTCCACACTGGCTAAAAATTTGAACAATTTGGGTTGGCTAACGACGCCTAGCTCAACCAACTGCTGAGCAATTGAGCCGAGAGACGCCCCAGGCTCAATTTCCATAACTTGCGCAGAATGCGCTAGCTCACCGTCTGCCCATGATTGAAAGCAGACGTAGGCAGTAACCACCAGAGCCACAATAAGACATACCCCAATGCCGATTTGTCTTACCGCTGCATGCATGTTGCTAGTATCTATAGATTAACGCCACTTGACGCCTAGACAACACCAAATACTAAGGTGCCATTGGTTCCGCCGAAGCCAAACGAGTTGCTTGCGGCACTGGTAATCTTCACATCACGGGCGGTATTAGGCACGTAATCGAGATCACAGCCTTCACCGGGGTTGTCGAGATTTATGGTTGGCGCTATGACTTGGTCGGTAAGAGTCTTGATAGCAAATATCGCCTCTACAGATCCTGCAGCACCGAGCAAATGGCCAATCATCGATTTGGTTGAGCTAACATACAGTTTTGTATCGTTACCAAAGACCGACTTAACGCCCTTAGTTTCTGCAACGTCACCCAATGGCGTAGACGTGCCATGTGCGTTCAAATAACCCAAATCTGCAGGATTTAGCTGCGCGTCATTCAAAGCGTTTTGCATGGCCGCGGCGCCACCTTCGCCGGCCTCGGAAGGGCCAGTAATATGGACGGCATCTGCACTCATACCAAAGCCTAAAACTTCAGCATAAATTTTTGCACCCCGAGCCTTAGCTCGCTCGTACTCCTCAATGACTAAAACACCAGCGCCTTCGCCTAAAACAAAGCCATCACGATCTTGATCCCAGGGACGACTCGCCGCTGCTGGGTCATCGTTACGCGTGGACAATGCGCGCATAGAGCTAAAGCCAGCAACTGTAATTGGAGAGGTGGCAGCTTCTGCGCCGCCGACAACCATTACATCGGCGTCGCCGTATTGAATCATCCGAGCACCAAAGCCAATGTTATGCGTGCCTGTTGTACAAGCGGTCACAACAGCGATGTTAGGGCCCTTAAAGCCATGCTGGATCGAAACATTGCCTGAAATCATGTTGATCACTACGCCAGGCACAAAAAATGGTGACACACGCCGTGGGCCACTGTTCACTAGTGTCGCGTGAGTCTCTTCAATAGTATTGATGCCGCCAATGCCGGAGCCAATGGCTACGCCAATTCTGTCGGCGTCATCGGGGTGAGATTCTATGCCGGCGTCTTCAATTGCTTGAGCGGCAGCAGCAATCCCCAATTGAATAAAGCTGTCCATACGACGAGCTTCTTTGGGGTTAATGTACTGAGAAATATCGAAATCTTTAACACTTGCGCAAATTTTTACGCCGTAATCCGTAGTATCAAAAGATTGATTTAAGCCAACACCGCTTTGGCCGGCGATGGCAGCCTGCCAAGACTCATCAACGGTATGGCCAATCGGACTGACCATTCCCATACCTGTAACGACTACTCTTCTCTTACTCATCATTTTCTCCAGCCAATGTCGGCAAACTTGCTGTTACTTGCTGATCTAGCATACCAACTGGCCTAGCTTAAAGGCTCCCTAAAGAGTGCTTTTCGGCAACCAGTAGCCCTACCAATAATCAGGCAATAGTATTTGCTCAAGCCTAGACCAACGCAGACTTAAAAAGCCGTATTTATTCGGTCTCAGGGGAATGCTGTGCATACAGAAGCGCATTCTGCATAGGCAACTCCAAAGAGTTGCCTATGCAGATGCAATCAGCGGGTGGCAATCACCACACCGAAGAATTGGCTTATTGGTGGGCCAATATATAGTCGACGGCTTCTTTTACAGTCGTAATTTTCTCAGCTTCTTCATCAGGAATTTCAGTTTCGAATTCCTCTTCCAAAGCCATTACTAACTCTACTGTATCTAAAGAGTCTGCACCGAGGTCTTCTACGAAAGACGCGTCGGTACCGACCTCGTCTTCCTTAACCCCAAGCTGTTCACAAATCAATTTTTTAACTCGTTCTTCAACACTGCTCATGCGAATGTCATCCCTCAATTATTCCTAGGCGCGAAGCGAACGGCATTCTATAGAGCCGTATAATTCAATTCAAGCTATCAATTTATAACTTTCACGCATTTTTCCTAAAGAAACAGCTTGCAAACAACAAATTTTTCACGTTGCCCTGAGGCATTTATTAGTTATTCAATCAGGCAAAGTACAGACCGCCATTCACCTGTAGGGTTTGGCCGGTAATATAGCCCGCATTTTCACTGACCAAGAACGCAACTGTCGCCGCAATTTCTTCCACATTACCCATGCGTCCCAAAGGAATACGCTCCATCATTATAGATATTTGCTCTTGGGTTAACGACTCAGTCATATCCGTGGCGATGAAACCTGGGGCAACTGCATTTACCGTAACACCGCGAGAGGCAACTTCGAGGGCCAGAGAGCGGGTAAAGCCTTCTAATCCAGCTTTACTGGCAACATAGTTGCCCTGGCCAGGATTGCCCATACGGCCCACTACAGACCCCATGTTAATCACCCTTCCCCAGCGCGCCTTTAACATACCGCGCAAAATAGGCTTGGTAACTCTGAAAGCGCCATTAAGATTGGTATCAATGACTTCACTCCATTCCGCGTCAGACATGCGCAACAGCAGATTATCTTTGGTAATACCTGCGTTATTTACCAACACCAAAGGCATGGCAACGCGTTCCTTAATCTGTGCGAGCGCGCCGGCAATACTTTCACTGTCCTGTAATTTCAACTCTAAACCAAAACCATCATCGCCTAGCGCAGC
>CAJJAQ010000008.1 GCA_905182095.1 uncultured Pseudomonadales bacterium
TTCTCCGTTTACTATGGCGCCTGTAGAACGGTGCAGGTGGTCTTGGTCTTTAACCCGCAGTCGCGCATTTCCTGTAATATTCGCGTTATCAAGTAAGCGCACTCGATTACTAAACGTCTCCATATTCTGGCCTACAGAACTGTTGAGCTCAGTTGTCTCCGTAAAAGTGTATAGATCTTGGCCAACGGGACCATCAATAGTTGCATTGTTACCGGCCATCATTGCGTTGCCAGCAACTGAGGATTCGTCATCCATGGAGAGCTTTTCGCCGGCGATTGCTAAGTTGCCACTCACCTTTGAACCTATTAGTTCCACGGAGGAGCCTGCGCCTATAACCAATCCTGCCACGTCACCTCTTATGGTGATGGATTCAGCGAACGCAAAAACATTCCCTGACACTGAACCGTCGATGGTGATTCGTTGCCCGGTGGCCACAAGGTCGCCGTTTATTGCGCCTTTGATGATGACTGTTTCTGATGCGACGAATAGGGTGTCGTTAATAGTTTCCGTTTCACTAACGGTTACAACTCTCTTGTCATGGCGTAATTCTAGCGCATTGGCAGGGCTTGGCGCTGTGGCAGACACGCCAACCACCAGGGCCAAGCCAATCGTTAACGCTAGCTGACTTCTGCGGTATAGCAAGACAAGCCATAACCCTGTGAGCAGTAAAACACAGCTCGCAATGAGGCTAAGATAGTTATCAAACATAGCGGTTCCTTCTTCTAAATAAACTAGGACTGTGGCACTTGCCACGTTGTATAAATCTGGGACGTAAATTGAGGTGAGCCAACCTGCGCCATTCATGACCACCTCGCCAAAAACCGTTTTCCACAAAAACTGGGCTAGCCAAATTATCAATCCGGTTGCGATATTCACCATTGCGAATCTAGACACACTGGTCGGATAAACGAATGCCGGAATAGTGATTGCTGATGCAGTTTTAACTAACTCCGCCTCTAATGCGGTCTGGAAAATCGCTACTTCTTTGGTGGCGTTTAATAAATTGCTCTGACAGATCGTGCAGTTGTCTAAGTGCTGTTTTACTGCAGGCATGTCGGGGTGAGGCATGCCATTGTCTGTAAACTGACTCAGCTGTAACTCTGATAAATGGGTCATGAACTGTGCTCCTTACCCGCACTAGCTAGCGTGGCACGCAGCTGCTTCTTCGCTCTAAGCACTAGCACGCCTACGTGACTCACGCTTATATTCAGTTGCTTAGCAACTTCGTTGTAACTGAACTGATTGTAATAAACCAAAACCAAAGGAACCCGGTATTTGTCTGAGAGTTTGGTGACCGCCATGTTTAAAGCTGTAATGTCTTCGGCTGCAATGAGACAGTGGACTCCCGAGGCAGTATTAGAGGCGAGGCTATCTAGTTCCTCCATTTCATCACCAAAAAGTTTTTCGGTTCGATGCCGCAGGCGCAATCTGTCCATACAGTAGTTATTTGCGATGGTTGCTATCCATTGCCAAAAAGGCTGTCCAGAGTCGAATTTGCCAAAATTTTTGTATGCGCGAATAAACGTTTCCTGTGTCGCATCCTCCGCTAATTCTTGGGAATTGAGTAAGCGACGACAGAGTCCAAAAACTCGAACGTAAAATTCTCGATAGAGAACTTCAAATGCTCTATTTCTTGCCATACCAAATCCCGATGATTCTTGCTGTTATACGAGATCTAGAGGAATTTATTACACAGAAGGAAAAAACCGGCCAAATAGTTTGAGGAATGCTTGCTCTCATAGCTAATGTTGCTCTTCGCCGTTTCAATTTTTCACTTCTGGGCTCAAGGTCAAAATATTAGTGATATGAGCGCTAGGAAAAATTCCTTGATCTACAAGTGTGTGTTTAAAACCTATTTGCTCGGAGCAGGTTTCTTTGGCGGCGCAGAGGGTGGGAAATTTCGGATCAATGGTAGTAATCGGGGCGGGGTTATAGATTTGGTCCGACTCTATTTGGCCTTGTCGTATTTAGGTTTGCGCAGCTGAGCATTGGGCAAGTCGCAGTTAACTGTTGTGGTTAGTCACATATACCGACAAAGCGTAAAAGTATTGGGCTAAGTCGCAGGGAAAGTTTGGTTTGAGTCGAAATGTTGGCTCGGCAAGGTTTTTCAGAAGAAGCCCTCCAAAATAAGCCCTCCAGAATAAGTCAGTTGGAGGGTATTAGCTTAGCCACGTGTGGGGGTTTCGCAAGAAAGTGGCCGGTGACGCAGAGCCACCGGCGAGTTGTTCTATTAGTTATAATCTTTGAGCAGATTTTTCGCGATAATGGTTTGCTGTATTTGACTGGTGCCCTCATAAATTCTGAAAAGCCGGACATCTTTATAGAACCTAGCCACAGCATATTCTTCCATATAGCCAGCGCCACCATGAAACTGAACCGCTCTGTCTGCCACACGTCCAACCATCTCTGTAGCAAAAAGTTTACAGCAAGATGCTAAGGTATTTACTGCTTCGCCGTTATCTCTGCGTTTGGCTGCGTCCAGAACCATACATTGGGCCGCATAGCTTTCAGCCTTACTGTCAGCGAGCATTGCTTGAAGCAGTTGGAAATCAGCTATCCGTTGACCAAACTGCTTGCGCTCACTGCCGTATTCCAAACAAAGGTCAATTAATCTGTCGGCGCAACCAACAGAAAGTGCACTAATATGGATTCGCCCTCTGTCTAGTGTCTTCATTGCCGTCAGAAAGCCTTTGTTCAGCTTGTCTGCACCGCCGAGTAAGCAGCTGGCAGGTATTCTGCAGTCGTCAAATATGACATCACATACGTGGGCGCCTTTCTGGCCCATCTTCTTATTGGGGGCACCCAAGGTGATGCCCGGTGTGCTTGCATCTACCAAAAATGCGCTTACGCCTTTGGCGCCGGCAAGGTCAGCATCGGTCCTTGCGAAGACCGTAAACAACTGTGCGCTTGGTGCATTGGTAATATAGCGCTTAGTGCCGTTCAAAATGAAGTCGTCGCCGTCGCGAATGGCCTTAGTTTGCAAAGACCCAGCATCTGAACCGGCGTCCGGCTCTGTCAGTGCGAATGAGCCGATTATTTCGCCGCTGGCAAATTTGGGTAGATAGTAATTTTTTTGCTCTTCCGTACCGTCCATGACAATACCCTGGGAGCCGATACCATTGTTGGTGCCAATGATTGAACGAAAGGCGGGAGAAGTGCGTCCTAGCTCCATGACAACGCGGCATTCTTCATAGGTGTTAAGCCCTATGCCGCCGTATTCCTGAGGAATAGTTAGGCCGAATAAGCCCAATTCGCGCATTTCTTGCACTACGTCAGCTGGAATTTTGTCCTCTTCAGCAACCTGTGCTTCTAGTGGAATGAGACGTTCATTCACAAATCGTCTGACCACATCGAGTAACTGTTCTAGCGTTTCCTCGTCCATTGCTGGGGGTAATAAAGCTGGTACCGCGCTCATAGGAGACCTCGTCGTAAAATTAGGCTCGAAGTATACATATCAACGAATGAAAATTGCGGCAAAACATCTTAAGTCTAATAAACCAAATAGGTAAAATATTGCAGTTGAAGGAAGGCTGCTTTAGCCTTCGCACCATAGTTAATAAGGAATTTTTTATGAGCAGTGATAAAGCGCCATTTTCTTGGGAAGACCCTTTTCAGATGCAGTCTCAGTTCTCAGAAGAAGAACGCATGATTCAGGAAAGCGCACGTGATTATGCTCAAAACAAGTTGCTGAGCCGCGTACGTGATGCATTTCGTCACGAGACTTTTGACCGTGAAATAATGAACGAATTCGGGGCAATGGGGATGTTGGGTGCCACCCTTCCCGAGAAGTACGGCTGCGCAAATGTGAATTACGTCTCTTATGGCATTATGGCGCGCGAAGTAGAAATGGTGGATTCTGGCTATCGTTCAGCTATGAGTGTGCAATCATCTTTAGTAATGCACCCAATTTATGCCTACGGCACTGAGGCGCAGAGAGAAAAGTACCTGCCAAAGCTCGCTACCGGCGAGTGGGTAGGTTGCTTTGGTCTCACAGAACCAGACCATGGGTCAGATCCAAGCAGCATGGTAACCAACGCTAAGCCAGTAGATGGCGGCTTTATTATGAATGGCGCAAAGATGTGGATTACCAACTCGCCAATTGCAGACCTTGCAGTAGTTTGGGCAAAACTCGACGGCGAGATTCGCGGGTTTGTAGTGGAACGCGCATTTAAAGGTTTCAGCACACCGAAGATCGAAGGCAAAATGAGTCTACGCGCCTCGGTAACCGGGCAAATCGTTTTAGAAGACGTATTCGTGCCAGAAGAAAATTTGCTACCCAATGTGAAAGGCCTAGCCGGTCCGTTTGGTTGTCTGAACCGCGCTCGCTACGGCATTGCCTGGGGCGCTATGGGGGCAGCAGAAAGTTGTTGGCACGCGGCGCGAAAATATACCTTGGAACGCACGCAGTTTGGGCGTCCATTGGCGGCAACGCAGCTTGTGCAGAAAAAACTCGCAGATATGCAGACCGAGATTGCCTTGGGTCTACAGGGTTGTTTGCGTATGGGGCGGATGTTTGATGACGGCACTTTGCCAATAGAAAATATTTCTATGATGAAGCGAAATAACTGTGGCAAGGCGCTAGATATCGCTCGGGTAGCTAGAGATATGCATGGTGGCAACGGCATTTCAGACGAATACCCGGTGATCCGGCACATGATGAATCTTGAGACCGTTAATACCTATGAAGGTACTCACGATGTACATGCGCTTATTCTGGGTAGAGCGCAGACTGGAATTCAGGCCTTTAGTTGATAATTAGTCGACAAATTCGCATGATAACAATATAATTTAGTGGTAAATCGCGCAAGTTTATGTAGCAAATAGCCCCAACCGATTGTTTTAGAGGATGTGAAATTCTATTTTATGTCCTCAAACTTACAA
>CAJJAQ010000009.1 GCA_905182095.1 uncultured Pseudomonadales bacterium
CAGATCGTGGCGGCTTGCCTTTTAATGATCTGCCACTGTCGGTAGCTGACACTAATGCCTCATTGCATGGTCTAGTAGGTTTACTAGCCGCGGTCATACTGCGCCAGCGCACTGGGTTGGGTCAGCATATTGATATTGCGATGATTGACGCAACGGTAGCCACAGATGACCAAGTACATTACGCCATTGAGGATGCCGAAGGCACAGCCGCCTTGCCCAACGACACCTGGGAAACCGGGGCGGGGCCTATTCTCTTGTCTGCGGATTTTCGCTTCTTATGGCAGCAGTTGACTCGCCTGATGGGTGTTAATGACCCTACTTACAAAGAAATGCAGCTGGCGGAAAAAATTCGTGTTCGCCGGGAAATTGTTGGTGAGTATTTGGCTGGGTTGCCGACTTGGGCAGATGTAGAAGAAGCCATGGGAAAGATGAATTTGGCCTGGGGGCAGGTTCGAGATCCAGCGGATTTACAGCAGCAGCCAACGGTGGCCGCTCGTGGTGCCATTGTGCAAATTGACGACCGAGCAGGTGGTACTCGCCCTATTACTCAGTCGCCCTATCGTTTTTCTGCTGCTAAAAGTGGTGTTAGAGGTCCTGCGCCACATAGGGGTGAGCACAATATTGAAGTTTTGGCGCACTGGTTGAAGAAAACATCTAGCGAGGTAAGTGACTTACAGGCTAAAGGCGTTCTAAAAGTGGATGAAGAGTTTGTAAAGTAGGCGCTTGGGGTGATTAAGGCCTGTGGCCTAACTATATTTTGTTGGGGCATAACTATGGCCTAGGGTAACAGTACGTTCACGGGCTGTGGTTTGCAGGCAAAAAAAGCCCCGCTTAGGCGGGTTTTTTTGTCTTCTGTTTTAGCCGCCGAAGGAAAGTTGCAAGCGTACTCCCTCCCTACGAGCCGGCAGTAGCCGACCTTGCAGGCAGAAGTTTTCTTTGTGATTAGCTGTAGATATCTTTTAGTACGGTGTTACTGAAAACAGTGATCTCGCTATTAGAGTCGTCAGAACGTATGTTGTAGATATAAGCAATATGGCTATAACCAAACCAATATTTGACCGTTGCCGCTTCGCTGTCATCCCCTATGATGGTGGTTGATATACGCTTACTTTAAGACAGCCAAAAAATCCTCACCCTCAGTTTCATAAGTTTGCAATGTGTAGATGAGTTTGCGCTTTGCCGGCAGATCTGAAACCAAGCCATCCCATTTGCCATCAGCGTCGTAGCTTACTACAAGAGACATTTCGTCAGCCTCAACTCGATAACTAGTCTCGGCAAAATTGTCGGTTTGGCTTTCTGGTTGAATAGACACGGCTACCAGTTCACCTGTTTGGCCGTTAAGTAACTGGTTTTGCGCGATGAAGGTTGGCGCCCAGTAAGCGAATGGCACAAGGCACTGGCTGTCGTGAATTTCGTCGATTGCCGCGTTAACCGCAAACCCCGCAGCTGTCTTGTGACCCTTGAGAGACAGCGACTTGTCCTTGATGCGCGTGGCGCTGCTGATTTTCTGCAAACAAAAGTTATTGTCGTATTCCTCGGTTACTTCGTGTTTATAGGAGAACACTGTAAAGCCAAGCACCTTGTACGCAAATTCCGCCTCACCTTCTAGGCGAATACCAGAGGCTGTGTAATGGGCTTTAAACGAGTGATAACCTACCTCCTTGTTGTCGATAAATACTCGGAATAGCCACACCTCGGTTTTTGCGCTGACGCTTTCTTTGATCTGATCGCTATTTGCGTTGTCAGCACGAATATCAGGCGCCACAATAATCGCAACTAGGCCTGCTATGAGCAGTTGGCGCCAGGGGAAAAAACTCGAAGTTTGCGCAACATAGGCGGAGTAACCTGGTCGTCTGCTTTCAATATCCACTTCCATGCGTTTTACCCCGGTCATGCGCATTAGCAAAAACGAAAGCAGTGTCATGGCTATAATGGGCCACCAGATACTGTAGTGCATCGAAACGCCGCAAATGCCCAACCAAAAAACCCACTCACCGAAGTAGTTAGGGTGTCTGGTGTATTTCCACAAGCCGGAATTGAGTACTGCGCTGGACGGCATTTGTGCTCTAAATCTGCCCAGCTGGCTATCTGCTACCACCTCAAAAATAAGGCCACTCAAGGCAACTGCGAAAAACAGCCACTGACTCCAAGAGACGTCAATTGATTGGGTGAAGATCGGTTGTACAACTAAACAGATAGCCCAAGCCATACATACTTGGGGTAAGAAAATTAAGTACAGGCTGGTGTAAGGGAAGCGCTCGTCGTTAGATTCGCGCACCGAGGTATAGCGATGATCTTCCCCGTTGCCCATTTGACGTCTGCCAATATGGTAGGCCAAGCGTAAACCCCAAACAGCAATTAGAACGAAAACGGCTGTAGCCAGGAAGCCAGTTGGCGCGCCGGCGAAATAGAAAATGGCGGTTACTATGACGTGATAGAGCGGCCAAAATATGTCAGCGACGCTGACGTCGTGACGGCGCAATGACCAAAGCCATACCAAAGTGGCTAACCCGGCAACAACCCCCAGTGCTAAAAGCGCTTGGCTCACGATGCCAACTATTCGGCTTGAAAGCGTTTGTTTACTGCACGAACCACACCACCTAGTAGCGGCACATGGGAGTAAAAACCCAGTCCCGAATCCCAAAAGTCTTGGTGCAAAATAACCTGACCTTGCTCATTGAAGCGTAGGTGGGTAATGCCCAAGGTGTCGCTTTCGACAGTGCGAATCATTGGCTTAAAAGTAGCCCGCATAGACCAGACTAAATAGACATCTGCGCCGGAAACGAGGGTCTGATGCATTTCCACTTCTACCGTGGTGCCAGCCTTGCCCAAGCCATCGAAGTGGTTGATCACCTGCTCACGATTTCTGGTGTGCATCAACGCATCACTGAAATGTAGTTCTTCTGCATAAAGTTTGCGTGCGTTAGCAGCAGCACCTGGCTGTCCGAGGTCCATTAGAAATTGTGTGAACGCCTCTATGGTGGCGTCGTCGACACTCTGATCACCCGGGAAATCGCTAAGTGCAACTCTGTATGCGTCGGGGTAGGCCGAGTTATTTTGTTCTGATTGATACGCGCAGCCTAGAGCAGACGCTGCGATCAAGATGGCGAAGATATAGCTAAGTTTTTTCATGGGATAAGGGTAAAAAACCATTCGTGAAGCTCTGGTGATGGAGATTTTTTTTCTGGTTCACGCAACCTTCACACTGGTGCATAGAAGGTTGGGAATTGTTGCGCATGCTTTGTGCCATCGCAGCAAAATCATCGATCAAGGGCATATTCCCCTTCGACTAACAATCATGTCATCGGTTGCCGCAGCGCCAAGCGTTTAAGCTTAGAGAATCTGCGGAATCGCTGAGTAGACCGCTGAACAACAACACAATAGCAGCCCAAGGATGTGCAATAAGTGACTCTCATAACCGTTCTCAAAAGCGAAAAACTTATTAATGCGCTGTTCCTCAAGGTTGCATGGGTTGCATGTGTAGTGGGCGGTAATGTCTATGGGTTGTGTCTAGTTGCTTTGATGTTGTGCCTAAGCATTTATCAAAAGCACTTTGCAGCAGATTGGCCCTATGTAATTGGTTTGGGAATTTTTGGCTTGTTGCTGGACACAGGCTGGATGTATTTCGGCATGTTGGACTACGGATCTAGCGCAGTGCTGACTGTCGCAGGCGTTACCCTTGCGCCGCTGTGGATTGTACTGCTGTGGGTCGCAGTGGGCTTGTCTTTGAATCATAGTTTGATATTTTTCGTTGATCGGCCTTTGATCGGTGGTCTCATAGTTGGCGGCAGCGCGCCGTTTTCTTATATGGCTGGTGAGCGCTTTGGCGCCGTTGTCATACCTTCCTATGAAAACTTGGTCATACTTGGTTTGGTCTGGTTTGCCGTCTATTACGCCCTCTTTAGTTTAGCCAAATACGTAAACGGCAGAAGCGCCGAAAAAGCTCAATTGATAGCCGCATCTGCGCTCAATTGATTCCGCCATCAGCCCTTCTTTTGTTTCTAGGACTGGGTAAGCTAAGCATCGATTTAGCCATTTATACGAGCGTGCATTGAACATTCAACGAACCAGGCTAGTTACCAAGTTAGGGCGTGTATTTGCGTTGCAGGTAGCCCTTGTTAGCCTTGCTGTGGCTGCCGGTATATTTATTACCAATACGATAGTGGATGATTTTCTGATCAACGAAGCGTTGGAGGATGAAGCCAATCACTACTGGGGACTTTACCAGTCCAATCCCGCCCAATCTCTGCCCAATACCAATAACATGATTGGCTATATGTCCCAAGGTGATGATGTTTCAGCTCTACCCGAAGCACTGCGCCCGCACCAACCCGGGTTTTTAGGCCGAGTAGATTTTGGCTCGTCAAAACAAACACTTTATGTCAGCCAAAGTTCGCCGGGAGTGGGGCCAAAGCTCTATTTATTGTTCGCCAGCGAAGATGTATCCCAGTTGGCGTTTCTATTTGGCATATTGCCGTTGTCGATTGCGCTTTTTTTGATATACGGTTTTTCGTTCTTAACCTACAGACTCTCTCATCAAGCAATATCACCACTAGTGCAGTTGGCGGATTATTTAGAAGAGTTCCGTTTTGGCGACTTTAATCAACCTGCTGTTGATCTAGGGGATTTACGGAGAATTGCCAACCCCGAAGTGGATGTGATGATTGATGCCATTGATAGTTTTGCAGAGCGCCTAGATACCTTTATTGAGAGAGAACGCATATTTACACGTGATGCCAGTCACGAGCTGCGTACGCCTATTGCGGTGTTTAAAGGCTCGTTAGATTTGTTGCAACTGAAAGTGGATCGCTCAGAAAGCGATGCGAAAGCCCTAGATAGAATGCGCAGAACCGCTGACGATATGGAAGGCCTAATTGGCACAATGCTGCTGCTTGCTCGGGGTGAAGAAGTTGAAAAACATGGGGAACCTACGCTGCTTAATGACTTTTTAGCCAATTTTGTTGAGCAGGTTGCACCTCTAGCAAATGACCGAGCCATTGATTTGTTGAGCGAGTTTAACGGCGAACTATGGACCAAAGTGCCCAAGCAGGTGCTGCAAATTCTGGTCATAAACTTGCTCCGCAATGCCATTAACTATACCGACAAAGGCGCCGTCACGATAAGCGTTAGCGCCACGAAATTTACCGTCACGGATACAGGTATTGGCATGAGTGCGGATGAGCTTCATCAAGCCTTTGAACCCTTTTATCGAGGCGAACGCGCCCGGGTTGCTAATGCAGGTCACGGTTTGGGCTTGTCTATTGTGCGGAGAATGGTCGAACAGTTTAGTGGGCGAATTGATGTGCAAAGTGAAGCGGGTGTTGGGACCAAAATCAGCGTTAGTTTTCCTCTCCCCGTTAAGAGCGCAAGCACTTAGAAGGCTGCGACCGGGGTGACGTTACTTATCTAACACGTCAAATTGTCGCGGAGGTTGGGTTCGCTGGCATGTCATCAGGAGTGTTTTTACAGCTGATCGCATAAACAAAAACCTCTGAAAAATGTTTATAAGCAGCGTGTGCTAAAGCCCAGTCCCAAATTGCAGGTCCTAAAGAGCAGGTGCTAAAGAGTAAACGCTAAAGCTTAGCTGCAATGGTGCTGGTCCTATGTAAAACCGCCAAAGGCTACGTAGAGTCTGCGCGCATTCTTTTCCAAATGGCCAGCGTACTGTCTCTGCCTTGAGCCAGATCGATAACAGGTGATGGATAACTTGGGAAACCGCCATCTTTCCAAGGTTCGAGGATCTGCTTTTTTCCTGCATTCGCCAACTCCGGAACCATACTCCTAACGAAGTCGCCGTTGCCATCAAAGCGTTCGGCCTGGCGGATGGGGTTAAACATACGAAAATACGGCACCGCATCTGTTCCCGTAGAGGCACTCCACTGCCAGCCGCCATTGTTGGCAGCAATATCGCAATCTACCAGTTTTGACATGAAATACTGTTCTCCCAAGCGCCAGTCGAGAAATAGGTGCTTGGCTAAGAATTGCGCTGTAACCATACGCAGGCGATTGTGCATCCAGCCGGTACTGTTGAGTTGGCGCATACCAGCATCCACCAGAGGCAGTCCCGTCTCGCCCTTTTGCCAGCGCTCTAACAACTCAGTATCTTGATTCCAAGGTAAGTTATCGGTCTCGCGCCGGAACGCTTGGCCCATAGCCAATCTGGGATGCTCAACCAAAATATGGTTATAAAATTCTCTCCATATTATTTCACTGACCCAAGTATTAATGCCTTCGGACGGTCCAACCCATCGATTGCCATTGACTTTATAGGCAGCGGCTAAGCATTGGTTTGCAGAAATAGTACCCATAGCCAGCTGTGGCGATAAACCACTGGTGCCACGAACATTTGGTATGTCGCGGTCGCGCTGATAGTTGTCAGCGCGAGTTTTACAAAATGCATTGAGTTGGCTCAGAGCCGTACGTTCTCCGGCTTTCCAAAGTTCAGAGCCAAAGCCTTTGCTGACGCCAGCAATCTTGTTGGGGGCTTGATTTGGCGTTATTGACGGTCCTTGGGCTTTGGGTGGTGGCAAAAGATCTAATCCAACCTCTGTAAGTACCGATAACCATTTACGCTTAAAGGGCGTGAAGACTGAATAAGCAGTACCGTCTGGCTTACGCACGCTGCCCGGTTTAAGACAGGTAAAGGCATTGAACGTTTCGCAAGCAATACCGTTGCGGAGCAATGCAGCTATAACCTCGTTATCTCGACGTGTTTCGTTGAGTGCGATCTCATCATTGAAGAAAACATTGCTGGCACCTATGGCTTTAGCACTTTTTACGACCACGTTGATGGAACTGTCATAGCTGTCAGATTTAACAATTTTTAATGGAATACCCAACTCTGCTAGGTCGTTACTGAGTTGATCTAAGGTTCGTAGGATTAATGCCAAGCGATGAGGCGATATGGTGTGCTCTAACCATTGGTCTGGTGTAAGTATAAAAAGTGCTTCTACTGGACCAGATTGACACGCGTAATAGAGTGCTGGGTTGTCACGAACACGAAGGTCAGTGCGGAACCAAACTAGGCTGGGCATTGTATTGTCTCTGAGGTTTGACCTATGCGGTCTTATAATTTTAGGACTGCCGGCGTTAAGCGGCAGGCAAAAATAGCAGGGTTAAACTTCTGCCGCTTCTTTCAGACAATAACCTTGGCCTTGTCTAGTTTGCAAAAGTGGTTTGCCAAAAGGTCGGTCTATAATCCGTCGCAGATTATAGATGTGACTTCGCAGCGTATCGCTATCAGGTGGCTCGTCGCCCCAGAGTTCCCGCTCAAGAGAAGCTCGGGTAACAACCTTAGGTGATTCACGGATTAATACATGCAAAATGTTGAAAAGCGTCCGCGAGAGCATTAGTGGTGTTTCTCCGCGGGTCACTTCCATTGTGTCCAGATTCAGTTTCAGATCACTCACAATGAACTCTTTTTCTAAGTGCTGGCTGCGCCGGATTACAGCATCGAGTCTGGCTTTGAGTTCAGCCATATCGAAGGGTTTGATAAGGTAATCGTCAGCGCCAGAGGCAAAGCCTTTGAGCTTGTCGTTGAGTTGATCTCTGGCAGTAAGCATTATAATTGGAGTAGTTACGTTGGCATCTTCGCGCAAACGTTTGCAGACCGTTAGGCCGTCTGCGCCGGGTAGCATTACGTCTAGGACTATTGCGTCGTAAGTGTTGGTGACGCCCAAGTGCATGGCGGTTAACCCATCTGCGGCATAATCTACAATGTAGGAGCTGGCTTCCAGGTAAGCGCCCACGGTCTCAGCTAACTCTTTATGATCTTCTACAACAAGTACGGTTTTGCTTGGTGTTTTCACGACTTACCCTAGTGTTAGTTGTTCTTATGGGTGCGCCTTCAGTGCGCGGAAGCAATATCCTTACCCTGTCATAATGTTGCTGACTTATCCACAAGCGTATGCGTAGAAATCATGTACAAATGTTCGTTCATATTCTGCTCGTCAGTCGCGAATTTCTGGCGTTTTTTTATGTACGGCCTTATTCCAGCGTCTTATGCCGTGGTCTTATGCCGGGGTCTTATGCCGGGGTATATTGCCGGGGTAGATAGCACAGTCTTAGCGCAAAGAGTTGGGGCGTAAGAATTTGCCAACTAACCCACGGTTATCAAGCATATTACTGCTGTCTTGAAAGCGCCCCGGTAGTTGCTTGATTAAATTTTGTTGCCTAAGTGGGCTAATGCCTGCGGGTAGTTCTGGGCAGGTGCCAGGTGCGGTTCGATAGGCTAAGGCCGCGGCAAATAACGCTTCATTTTCGTTGCCCAAGAGCTGAGAAAAGTCATCTTCTACGCTGCATCCTGGTATAGCAACGCCCTCTACAACATTGAGGTTTTGTGGTGAAAAACCGTCAGGATAATCGCCAAAACCGACAGCATTGACACCCTGAAATTGGGTGGAAAAGTACGTGGTGCCACAGTTTTCTCTGGGGTAGAAGCCATAGGGTTTGCCGCAGGTAGTGGTGCCAATTTGTACCACTTCAACATTGATGCCACGCAGCCCGTTAATGATGGATTCTGATGCAGAACATGTACCTTTGCCGGTCAGTACAAACACCCGGTTCAATCCCAAAGTAGGTAGGTCTGTCCCGGCGGTCAGGGTTAACCCAACGGTTTTTTCTTCAAACAGGGCGGGTTGTAAAGCGGCGCGGCTCACCGGATTGATGTTGGGGTACTTGTCATTGAAGGTTAGCGATTCAAACACTTGGTTGCGTGCGTTGGGGCCAGCGATCATATAGGCGAGTTGGTTGGCAACGATCAAATAGCCGCCGCCGTTATAGCGCAGGTCTAGCACGAGGTCGTTAATATTTGCGGCAGCTAAGTCTGTGATCGCGTCGAATAATTCTTCTTCCGCTGTAGCGATGTGATCGTTAAATTGTAAATAGCCCACTGGACCGCTTGGCGTCGCCACCACCTTATATAACGGTACTGGCTCAACAGTGATGGCTGAAGTAGTCATGGAAATCGTTCGGGTGCTGGCTGCGCCTAGATCTCGAATTTCGAATTCATGGGTTTCGCCGGCATTAGAAGGGAATAAGGCGCTGTTTAGCGTTGCCGTATCTGTACCTAATTCGATATCCACGCCATCTGCGCTGATGATCTGCGCGCCTCTACTGAGATTTATTGACGCGCTGGAAGCAGAAGTATTGGCCTCAACGAAGGATACGACTACGGATCTAGGACGAGTGGAACTTAGCAAAACGAAATTAGCTCCGTAGCCAACGGTTGCTCCGGAGGAAGTAAAACTATTCCATTCCTCGGTATCGATAGAGAAATGGAAGCGATCTCTGTCTGCGCCAGATGGGGTTTTGGCAAAAGTCCGCATTAGATCAAAATAGTCCTCCACATCCTGGCTGGAGTCTGCATTAGTCAGTGGATTTACGTCTTCGATTTCCTCATACCAGAGATATTGATCATTGCTCCAAGACCTTAGAAAATTGTTCTCGTCGGCAAATGTACCTTGAAGATCAGGGTAGGGGATATTTGAACTAGGGTCTGTGCCTGTTCTGGGCTCACCGCAAAGATTGGCAAAATTTCTAGCAGGAGCAAAAGCTGCACCATTGGTCACTGCAATATTCATAGCCAGCGTCGATGCCGCGGTGCCATCAGATGCTTGCACGATTATTTGATACATGTTGTCAGCGTTGGCGTCTTGCGGGTTGTTGAAGTTCGGTGCACTTCTAAATGACACAGATCCACCATTGGTGATGCTGAGCATGGCGGCATCAACGCCAAGAAGATTAAATGCAATATTTTGCCCTTGGGCATCTGTGGCAACAATGGTGGTCACGGCCGTGGTGCCTGTTGGGATAGATAAGACGCCAGGATTGACAATGGTTGGCGCTGTATTGAAAGGGGTTGCGCTTGCTTGGTTGCCACCGCCACCACCACCGCAAGCTATCAGGCTCAGAGCAAGGGCCACCATTATTACTGGTCTTAAGCGAAAACCTTGCCGAGGGCATATCTGCGAAGTATTTGGCAGGTTTGACGAAAAGGCATTCAGAACTGCCTGCAAAGGGCCTAGTGCTAATAAATCTAATCTGTGCATGGCGCATTTTCCTGCCCTGAGGCTAGGCGTTAGGAAGTTCCTATTCTGAACCCTCGGAGCATATTTGCAATCTAACAGCGGCCTTGAGCAAATAGTGAGTTGAATGAGTAACTCAACTGGAGATATCAAAGTTGTAGGACGTCGGTTTTTCGCTATTTTTTTTGCAACAGGCCATACATCTTGTGCTAACCCTCAATGTATCGGTAAATTGGGTTACTGGATAAGAGGAGACGGGTTATGCAAGAGCACATTACTGAACTACAAAAATACGCTGTGCAACCAGATTTAGAAAAGTTATATAAGGCAGTAGCTGGTGCCACGCAAGGAGAGCGCCAAGCTCAGGCCATTGTTTGCGGCGCCATGATTTGGTCTGCTTTTGCTTCACCAGCCGGCATTCCATTGGTCTTTGACGTCATTGCCGATGCTCAATTGGGTAAGCCGATGCCACACAATAATTGTAATGCTCCTTGTACACCCTTGCCCGACGAGTTTTGGCGCGCATTTGTGGCCACGGTGGAAGGCCCTGAAGGGGGTTATGATGCAACTTCGATCACAGTAACGGTTGCCGCTCTAGCTGGAGTACTTGACGCAAATTATAGCGGGTTGTCGGAAGCTGCTGCCATTGCACACCCTGGTGCAGATTCGCCAACTGAGAAAACGGTGCCGCCTTTGCTGGCTTTAGCTACCCTAGAGGCGTTACCCCTAGGCAGTCTGGGTCGTGACTTATATAGTATGTGGGTAGACAATGGCTTCGATCCTGAAGTACTTGATAGACAAGCTATTGGGCTAGAACAAATGAGCCCGGCTTTGCGCTATCTAAATACGAGGATTTTGCAGATGCATGATGTCTGGCACTTAGTGGGTGGATATCAGACCACTAGTTTGCACGAAATAGCGATCTCGTCTTTTCAGCTGGCTCAGTTTGGACATAATTACTCAGCCATGTTTTTGGCCACGGGAGCCACCATGAGTCATGTGCGCACACCCCAAGGTTTTGGTTTGTTAATGCAAAACTTGGCCGAGTCATGGCTGCATGGGCGAGAAGCGCCGTCGTTTATGGCGATTGAGTGGGAAGAGCACTGGCATAAAGATATTCAGACAGTGCGAAGCGAGTTAGCAATCAAAGCTTTTAAAGGAAGTTTTCCGCCAGATTTACTCGAGCAGTTGGCTGCGGTTGCCTAATCTGCCTGCCATTAGAACCCTGATAATTAGCGAGTTAGCGTAATGCCCGAAGTTCTGTCTTTTAGACATTTTGAAGTCACTGTGATTCGCTCGGCTCGTCGGCGGAGTGCCACCATAAAGGTGGATCAATCGGGTGTGTCTTTCAGAGTGCCGAATGACATAGACCATCATAAGATTATCGAACTGGTCGAAAAGAAAACCTCGTGGATCCGCAAAAAGCTTGAATATGCAGCTTCTCTGGCGGTTCGCCCTGAGCTGACTTTCCAAGATGGCGATCAAATACCCGTTCTAGGAAAGCCCCATAGTCTAAAATTATTGCTCGGTAGCGAGCCTCATGTGGAGCAAATGGGTGACCAGATACAGGTCACCCTAGCCGCGCAAAGATCGTTTGGTTCGTTGCACGTAAGGACATTGCTTGAGCGTTGGCTCATAGATGAGGCAGCAATATTACTGGCACAGCGTTTGGATTATTTTGCACCCATAGTCGGCGTGCGTCCCGCCGGTATGCAGGTTAAAGCGTATAAGGCCCGTTGGGGTAGCTGTAGGATGGATGGGCAAATTCAATTCAACTGGCGGCTTATTCATGGGCCAGCGGATATTATAGATTATGTGGTGGTGCATGAGTTGTGCCATATTCTCGAACACAACCATAGTCCAGCTTACTGGTCCCAAGTAGAGCGCGTAATGCCCGATTACAAAATTAGACGTAAGTGGCTTGCAGAAAACGGCGCCGCTTTGACCATGTGACCTAGCTATGTGATCTAGCTATGTGATCTAGCTATGTAATCTAGCTATGTAATCTAGATAGGCGATCTAGCTCATTGAAAATTTTTCCAAGCGAAAACAACAATAACATTAAGGCTTATACAAATGATTGAAAATGCACCTTTAGTAACCTCCGTAGCTGTAGATCAGCGTAACGTGGCGCTAAGTACTATAATTGCAGCTTTTACTGCGGACCCATTGGTTCGTTGGATTTTCCCCCAAGCTGATGTTTATCTGACCCATGCTGCACAGGTATACGATAATTTTGGTGGTGCTGCTTTTGCTGCAGGTACTGCGTTCGAAATAAATAATTATGCTGGTGTTGCACTGTGGGTTCCACCTAGTGAGGACGATCATGCGGAAGACGATGCCGTAATGTCTGAGCTACTGGTGCAAACGGTTGCCGCAGAACGTATGGAAGAAGTTGGTACAGTCTTAGGCGAAATGGACGCATACCATCCCACCGAGCCTTGTTGGTATTTACCATTGATTGGCGTAGATCCCTGCCATCAAGGCCGCGGATTAGGTGCCCAATTAATGAAGCATGCTTTGGCGAAATGTGATGAAGCAGGTTTGCCCGCATATTTAGAATCTTCAAACCCAGCGAATATTTCGCTGTATGAGCGTCATGGGTTCGAAACAATGGGTAAAATTCAAACGGCAACTTCGCCAGCCGTACACCCAATGTATAGAGCTGCCCGCTAACACCAAAGTGCAGTGTTAAGTTGAGAACACTGGGTGCTAAAATGGCAGCCAGTGGAGCCTTTTTCGAAGCGCCGAGCCGGCACCCAGTTGTCGAGTTAACCTAACCGGGAACTCGGGTGTCCAACCGAAATAGCATGTTTGTAGATCCAGAAGCTTGGCGACGGCTTAGTAGCAATGCTTGTTACTGTGGAAGTTGTGAGTCCACCAGCGTTCTCAACAAATGAATATCAATGGGCAGTACATTGCCGCTTTCTAGGTTGAAATCACCCAATTCAAGTATTTGATGCACGCCGCTGGCAAGGGCAGTTGTGGTGGCTGCCATAGCGCCGAAAAAAGTAGGAATATTATTCTTCGCATTAGAACATCCGTACTTTTAAGAAATAGATTGCTGGCAGAAGGATGCCCAGCAATCATAAGGCAGGTTGAAAGGGCGGAAGTCTCCTCTAGAAGCTAGACACCGATACGCATCTGTCCCAAAAAGTTCATCTTGCCGAGAGGTGCACCCTGCATGCGTAAAATGTCATAGGCAGTGGTGGCATGGAAATATAAGTTGGGCAGGGCAAAAGATTGAATGAAGTTCTCACAGGTAAAAGGGATTTCTGTTTTGCCCATTTTGAACACAACGGTACCGCCGCTAAGCTCGTTAATGCTTGCTGGGTCGAGGGCTTTAAGTGCATCAAAGGTTTGCTGTGTTAATGCCATCAGGCCAGCGTAGTCCATTTGTTCGTAGCCACTAGGCGGTCCAAACTCGCCGTTCTGGAGGCCTTTGATAGCTCCCCAAGATTGGTGTGTGACGCAAACAACCTGAAAGTGAAAGCCGGCCATATCCGGGTGCAGTGTGTTCGCGACAACGTCGTCTAGATTAATGTTGTTGTCAGCACAATACTGCTGGCCAACTTGCATAAACCCCACTGTCGCCTCCGCCATTTGCAGAAAGGACCCAACACTTAAATCATATAAAGACGTAGACATAACAAACTCCAATTATTTTCTCCAAGATTAGCAGCATATTGATGGTTCGTAGCACGCTTTAGCAAAGATTTTTTGATGGCCGGCATGATGGGCTTTTATGTCATGATGTTGGTCAAATCTATGGGGGTGAAAGGATGAGAAATTACACATTGGCGGTCCTGATCACGGCGGTATTCGCTATCTCTGGTGCAGTATTTGGCGCCGAGCCTTCCCAGGCTTTGGCTAATGAGCCTGCGAAAAGGGATTTAATGGATGCGGATGTGGCGTTCTACGGCGACAATATTCTGACTTTTGCTGAGCAGCCTTCCACAGTCAATTTTGTCGCTATCAAAGGTGAAAAAATTGTTTTTGTTGGTTTGCGTAAAAATTGGCGAGGCAATGTTGAACGCATTGTGGCGCTCAAAGACAAGGCGCTGCTGCCAGGCTTTATTGATGCTCATGGACATATTTCCTTTCATGCTCGGGTAGCGAGTTTGGCCAATGTGGCGTCACCGCCTGTTGGTCCGGCTAAAGATATTGCCGGTGTAGTCCAAGAGCTAAAAAACTATGCAGATAGCAAAAAGTTGGCCAAGGGCCAGTGGATTATTGGCATGGGTTACGACGACTCATTGCTCACTGAGCAGCGTCATCCAACGAGAGACGATTTAGATCTAGTGTCCAATACCCACCCTATTATGTTGATGCATGTTTCAGGGCATTTGGCGGCTGTGAATTCTAAAGCGTTAGAAATTACGAACATTAATGCGGCATCTAAAGATCCAGCCGGTGGCGTGATCAGACGTTATGTGGGCACAACCAAGCCCAATGGCGTGTTAGAAGAGTCTGCGACTTATGCGGTGAGAAAATACATGGCCGCCAGCAATAAACCCTTTGAAGAGATTCATCGTGGCGTTTTAGATTATGCGCGCTATGGCATCACCACGGCTCAGGACGGTGCAGCCTCAATTCAAGGCGTACAATTACTACAAGCTTCGGCAGCTTACAGAAAGTTTCCCATCGATGTGGTGGCGTACCAAATTGCCAACGAGCGCTACCTTAATGAGGCAGATTTGGCTTTGCCCGTTCTTGCACCATACGAGAATGGTTTCCGCGTTGGCGGCGTGAAAATGGTTTTGGATGGATCCCCTCAGGGCAAAACAGCCTACTTAACGAAGCCCTACGAAGTGCAACCACACGGGCAATCCGCCGACTATCGCGGTTATCCCATTATGCCCGCAGCATCGGTGGATGCGCTGTTTAACAAATTCATTAGCGCCGATATCCCGTTCCTAGCTCACGCCAATGGCGACGCTGCTGCGGATTTGTTTATTCAAGCGCTTGCTAAAAGCTTGGAAGGTAAGAAGCCGAAGGATCACCGAAGCGTTATGATTCATGCCCAAACCGTACGTGATGATCAGTTAGATAGCATGGCAGCAATGAATGTAATCCCTTCCTATTTTTCTGCGCATACTTTTTACTGGGGTGATTGGCATAGAGATTCTGTGCTCGGTTTAGAGCGCGGTAGCCGCATAAGCCCCACGGCTAGTAGCTTAGCAAAAGGCATTACCTTTACGGTGCACAATGATGCACCCATTGTACCGCCGGATGTAATGCGTTTGGTATGGGCAACTAGCAATAGGCTTACACGTAGTGGTCAAGTGTTAGGCCCCGATGAGCGTATATCCGTGGAGGATGCTTTGAAAGCCGTGACGGTGAATGCCGCGTATCAATACTTTGAGGAAGACCGCAAAGGCTCCATTGAGGTGGGTAAGCAGGCAGACTTTGTGTTGCTGTCAGCAAACCCTCTGAATATTCAAAGAGAAGATTTGCTGAACATCAAAGTGTTGCAAACTATCGCTCGTGGCGTGACGGTATTTTCTGCAGAAAATGCGCTGCCCGAGTAATTTAGTAGTATCTAACCAAGATCAAATTTGATCGAAACTAACAAGATTAAGAGAGCGCATTGTATGCTGAATTTTCTAGAGACTGCCATGGCTGCTTTGGCCGCAGGTCTTACCTCCGTTGTGTTTTTTAAGGTTGAATTTCTTGGTGTGGGCGTGCCACTCATCGTACTGTGGCTAGTTACAGGCGCTGTCTTTTGCACTGTCTACTTTAATTTTATCAATATCCGCGGCTTTGCTACGGCAATAAAATTGCTTACTCAAAAGCCAAAATATAAAGATGGGGTGGTGGGTGAGATCACGCATTTCCAAGCATTGACCACAGCGGTGTCGGGCACTGTGGGTATTGGTAATATTGCCGGAGTAGCTGTGGCCATATCGCTGGGCGGCGCAGGTGCTGCGTTTTGGTTGGCTGTCGCTGGCTTCTTAGGTATGTCGACAAAATTTTGCGAATGTACCCTGAGCACTTTGTATCGACAAAGCCGCAGTGATGCCACCGTGGCAGGTGGGCCCATGTTCTATCTGCAAGAAGGCTTGGCGCGCATAGGGCGTCCTAAATTAGGAAATGCCATGGCCAAGTTCTACGCGCTATGTATGGTTATTGGCTGCTTTGGCATTGGCAACATGTTTCAGTCTAACCAAGCCGCGGTCATTCTCACGTCGCAGCTCGGCGAATCCAATTTTGCCTATTCTAATGTTTTAGTGGGTCTTGTTATGGCTGTGGCTATTGGTCTGGTCATTATCGGCGGCCTAAAAAGTATTGCTTCTGTGACCTCGCGCTTGGTGCCGATGATGTTGGTTGTCTATTTGGCACTGGTGATTATTGTGTTGGGCTTGAATTACTCCCTTGTGGACGATGCCTTTGCACTGATATTCAGCGAAGCGTTTACCGCTAACGGTGTGAGTGGTGGTGTTATAGGCGCCATGATTATTGGTTTTCAGCGCGCCGTGTTTTCTAATGAAGCGGGTTTGGGTTCAGCAGGTATTGCTCATGCTGCGGCAAAAACAGACGAGCCAGTGACTCAAGGTATGGTGGCGCTACTAGAGCCATTTATTGATTCTGTAGTGGTTTGCACCATGACTGCATTGGTTATCGTTATTTTGGTGATTCTTCCGGGTGAGGCCACTAACGGCATTAGCGGTATAGAGATGTCGATTCGCGCTTTTGATACAGCTATACCTGGCTCATCTCCCTTGCTGGCAATTATTGCCACGCTGTTTGCCTTCTCCACCATGTTGGCTTGGTCATATTATGGTTTGATTGCTTTGGAGTACTTGGTTGGGCGTTCTGAGTTGTCGAGCATGATCTTTAGACTTACGTTTCTATTTTTCATCGTGGTTGGCAGCGCTATTAACTTGCAGTCGGTTATCGACATATCTGATGCGCTGGTATTTCTAATATCTATTCCAAATTTGATTGGTCTATATTTGTTGGCGCCAGAAGTTAAGCGTGAGTTGATAGCGTTTCAGCAACGGTACGCAAATAGCTGATGCAACCGCGTGGCTGAACAAGATAGAGATAAAATTTCCGGGGAGGCAGGATGAGTGAGGCGGTGAATGGTTTAGCGGGGAAGGTTGTTGTAGTTACAGGCGCGGCTTCTGGTCTGGGACTTGCCGATGCGCGCTTGCTTGCCAGTCAGGGCGCTCATGTCGTGATGACTGATATTGACGATGCCCGAGGGCCAGTACTGGCAGAAGAAATAGGCGCCTTATTCATTGCCCATGATGTCTCTGATGAAGGTCGCTGGGGCCAAGTAATGTTAGAGGTGGAAAGCAAATATGGCCGCTTAGATGGATTGGTGAACAACGCAGGTGTTGCCCATATCGCTAACATAGAAAATACCTCACTCGAGGTTTGGCGCAATACTCTAGCAATTCATTTAGACGGTACGTTCTTCGGCTGCCAAGCGGCTATTAGGTTGATGAAGGTAAGTGGCGGCGGATCGATTGTGAATATGTCGTCTACCGCCGCGCTTGTAGGTATTCCAGATTACTTAGCCTACTCTGCGGCCAAAGGCGGTATTCGCTCCATGACCAAAGCGATTGCTATTCATTGTCGCCGCGAGCGTTTGAAGATTCGTTGTAACTCTGTGCACCCAGGGAGCATTAATACGCCAATGGTGCACCACGCTCTAAAAGAACTTGTAGACGTTGATCTTGGCGCCATGGAAGACCAGGAAAAGGCGCGGCTTGCAATGGGTATTGGTGAACCAGACGACGTGGCGCATATGGTTTCCTACCTACTTTCAGACGTATCCAAGCATGTGAATGGCACCGAAATGGTGGTAGATAATGGCGATACCGTCGTCTAAGTTAACAGGCCCTGTTTGTAAGTTAAGCCGGGTATTTTCAAATAACAAAAGTTTTCTGCGTGTTGAGGATTTTAACAATGAATATTAGTGGTTTAGTGCACATCAATATAAATTGCACTGATTTTGCGCGGTCACGAGCGTTTTACGAAATGCTTGGCTTTGAGCACGTATGGCAGGTGCCTGCAACCAATACGCCTGAAGTGAATCAAGCAGTGGCTATGAATGACTATCGTGTGAACGGTGCCATCATGAAGTTGCGCGGAGTTGAGCCGGTGGTTTTGATTGATCTGTTAGAGTGGCAAGCGCCTCGCGACACCAGTGCGCCCTATGCCAATCTGTATCGGCCTGGTTTAGCTCGGCTTGCTCTGCGTTCTACAAATTTGCAGGAAGACTATGCTTTCTTGATAGCTCAAGGCGTTGAGGTCCTGTCGCCACCGGCCACGGTTTATATGAGCGCAACCAGCGGCAGTAGCTTCTTTTGTTTTAAAGATCCGGATGGTACTTTTTTGGAGCTGGTTGAAAGCTTCTAAAGCAAATTAACTCGAGCTAAGCATTTGCTCGGTAACGGAGCTGAATACCGACACATCAGCATGACGCTGATCGATGGCATCGCTCATAGTCAGCCAGGTGGCCTGCTTTAAATTCTCCAATGTCTCTGCCACGTTATTACTGTCTATCTCGTATATGGCTAGATAGTCATGAGTCTGTGTGTTTTGCATTTGCGTAGGGTTAAGCGCAAATCGCTGGGCAGATTGAAAGCCATCAATTTTTAATATTTCTGGAAGATGCACATCGTTATACCAAGTGTTGTAGTCATTCACGCGACCGACGGCCGCATTACTTTTAACAACAAATAAAGTCTTCATATTGATCGCTCCCAAATCGCTGGCAAATTTTCCTACAAACTAAGCATAGGTCATAGCTTCTATAAAAGGCCAGCGCGGCTATCTCTTCACTGGAAAGCCGGTACTTGTCTAATAGTATTCGCGAAGACAAATAACTAAGCTGGTGGAAAGAAATAGCTGGAGAACGGGTATGAATATTAACGACTATAAAACCATTGAAGTTGAACCGCAGGGCGCACTAGACATTTTGTGGCTGAATCGGCCTGATCAACTCAATTCCATTAACACCCCAATGGTCACGGAACTGCGCCATTATTTTGATCAGCTTGCTGAGAATGAAACTACTCGAGTAGTGATTATGGGCGGTCGCGGAAAAGCATTTTGCGCAGGGTTAGACATTAAGTCCGCCAGTGATCCGTCTCAGCCCCGCCCCTTTGGTAGTGGCATGGGCTTTCAGGGCTATCTTGCAGATGTGTATATAAAGATGCGCCGTTGTCCGCAACCTATCATCAGCATGATTCAGGGTGCTGCATGTGGTGGCGGCTTTGCTTTCGCGCTGGCCTCGGACGTGCGTATTGCAGCAGACACAGCAAAAATGAATGCGGCCTTTATTAAGGTGGGTTTATCCGCCTGTGATATGGGCACCAGTTACTTCCTGCCTCGACTTGTGGGCACCTCTATCGCCTCCGAGTTAATGTTAACCGGCAAATTCATACACGCAGAAAGGTGCTTGAGCACTAATTTGGTGTCGGAGGTTGTTGCCGAGGAAGATTTGTTCGCAACAGCAAATGACTACGCACAGCAAATGCTGCTGGCGTCACCAATGGGCTTACGCCTGACCAAAGATGGTCTGAATGTAGCCATTGATGCGGCGGGATTGGAGGCAGCTATTGCGGTGGAAAATCGTAACCAGGTTTTGTGTAGCCGCACCAAGGATGCCAAAGAAGGCATGCAAGCGTTTATTGAAAAGCGTGCGCCGCAATATACGGGTAGGTAGAAGTTGGTGATTTAACGAACAGCTTGGCTTTAGCCCAGCTGTTGATCTCCTAGGATGGTAAGCCCTTAGGCGCCGCTGAAAGCGCCAAAGAGTCTCTTTAATTACTACTTTGCCAAGCTTGTGAACACGGCTTGAGAAATAGATATGCCCCGTTCATCGCCCATCAGCCCCGCATGCATTTTGTTCATAACGTAGGAAATTGAGAAGTTTTGATCTTGGTCGATGATGGCTGTGGAGCCGCCCCAACCACCCCAAAAGCATAGGTTGCGTTTGCTGCCGGGAGGCATGCCAAAGCCAAGGCCGTAGCTCATAGGTACGTCCACCACTTGGTCGTGACCGCTAATGCGTGGCACCATAACCGAACGCGCAGTTTCCTCCGAGAGTAAGCGTACACCCTGAGATTCCCCAAGGTTTGCTAACACCGAATGAATTTTTGCCACGGACCGAGCGTTGCCGTGACCGTTAGCCGCAGGAATTTCGGCCTTTTTCCACTCTAGTGTCCAGCTGTCTCGCGCATCTCCCGCAGGGTTTGTGTACGTCCGTCCGGCAATGCTGTCACCAGTGGTATCTTTCCCCAGTCTGCGGTTCGGGGGTGGGATCAGGTGACCTATTCGCTGTAGCGCTTCATCTGGCACGCCGATATGGAAGTCCACGCCTAGCTTATCTGCGACCTCCTGTTTAAAGAACGCGCCCATGCTTTGTCCCGTGATGCGCCGTAACACCTCGCCCAAAAGATAACCCTGAGTTAACGCATGATAGCCGGTGGCGCTGCCCGGCTCCCACCAAGGGGCTTGGGCGGCAAGCAGCGCAGTGATTTTTTCCCAGTCGTACATGTCTTCAGAGGTTACAGCTACATCCAGACCAGACAGTCCCGCTGCGTGGTTCATCAAATGCCAGACTTTGACCTGTTCTTTGCCGTTAGCTGCAAACTCTGGCCAATAGGTGGCCACGTTCTCGTCGAAGTCTAGTAGCTTGCGGTCGGCAAGCATAAGCATGCACAGAAAGGACATAGTTTTGGTGGTGGAGTAGACGTTAACAATGGTGTCTTTCTGCCACGGGCGAGTTTTGCCCTCGTCTAGGTGGCCGCCAAAAAGGTCTACCACCAACTCGTCTTTGTAGGTAACCGCAACGGATGCGCCAACATCAGCGCCGCTGTCTAAGTTAGCTTGTAAAGTTGCTCGTACCTTTTCGAATCGAGGGTCACAGTGCCCTTGTACTAATACTCCCATCATCTCTCCCCTAGGCTTATAAAACTGAAAAAAAATCTGTGCTTTATCCCTCTCAAGCATTGCACGCTAAGCCACTACGTTAATCAGATTTGTCTTCGCATGCTAGGGTGTTGGCAAACCAAGAAAAAGCGTGGTCTGAGCGTTTCGATACCTAAAGTGCATCGCGCAATTTGCTCTGGTTAAGTTTGTACTAGCAACTAATATGATGCTTTACATGAAATAAGCAACTTATTGGGGCCTATAAAAGTGAATTCACTGCTTCAGAAATTTAAACAGCGGCGCCATTTTTAGGGTTAACGCAGAGCGATATGATGCTTCGTGTGGGCGTTTCTCGTCAGCAATACCAGCGCTTGGAGTCAAAAGGCAATCCTAGACTGAATACGCTTGAGCTAGTTGCCAACGGTTTGAACAGCGAAGCTATGCTCATACCCAAGGAAAAACTCGAAGCTGTTAGTACGCTACTTGAGGGCAGAGGTGTGGATCTTTTTGTGGGAGAGACTCGTGTTGAAACCAAACTAGGGTAGAAGAGTCTTGTTGACGACCCTTGGCAGGGGTTGCTGGACGCTGAGCAGTGAGCGCCAGGGGCTATCTTGGAAGAGACGAAATAAATGTCCTCAAGCTGACTTTGCACGATCGGCTTGTGGGATATTTGGCCGGTTATCAGAGTGGGCGCAATGTATTGAGTTTTGCCAGGGCGTTTATTGAAGATGAAAGCCGAGCCACTTTTGGTTTAATCACTCACCCGTAATTCCCTCGGTCAAATACCTTACTGACAACGCCTTGGGTAAAGAATCAGCGCCTGCATCCCGCAATATCTAACCTCCTACCCGTGGGTTCGTTAAGGGAGTAGATCGCCCAAGGGCTTAAGGTGCATGTAGATAACGAATTCCATACTCTGCCTTATCTAGGAGAAGGTTTGCCGGGTGCGTTAGTGGCGTTGCCCAGTTGACGGACCTATGGCACTTCGTCTAGTTTTGGCCTATGACAAATGTACTTGAAATAATTCCGCAAAATCTGCAAGCCGAAGTGGATAGCGCTTTGGCTTGGTTTAACTCACATGAACACGCGTCCTATGAAGTGACGGGTATTGTTGATCCGCCAGTTGCATCAGGTAGTGGTGAGGATTTGCGTTTGGTGCTCTGTGGTGAGGGTGTGTGTCGTCAAGAAACTTTTAAAGTTGCCGGTTCTGCTGGTGTACCTACGGTTGCGTGGTTGGGCTTAGATCACGCGCGTGACCGCCTTGGCGTTGCTGAACTTGATCCACCTCCTGGGGCAAGAAAAGCATGGCTAGCTGATGTGGCCGATAAGCATTCTTTTGCTGTGTTGTTATTTTATCGCGGCTTTTGGTGACCTCCCTGCCGCCTCGAGTTACGAGGCTACGTTTTTAGTGGCGTGATTGATGCCATTCGAGCTGCGGGTGGCGAAGTTTATGCCGTGACGAGTGAACCCCAGGCGCTGGCTTCGCGCGCCCAAGAAGATTGGCAACTCTCTTTCGACTGTGTGGGTGACCCTCATCAAGAGATTGCTGATGCTGCGCGCCAGCAAGGTATGCTAGATCTGCGTACAAGCGAAGTGGGTGAGTTTATAACGCGGGATACGCCTTGGGGTGCTACCCATCCTAAGGGCTTTTATCAGCCCGGTGTGCTCGCACTGAATTCTGACCGTCTGCTTTATCGTTGGCAGTCTATTCCCAATCGGGAAAATATGGGTGGTGCTGGAGGCAGGCCTACGGAAGACTATGTTTGGCAACAGATTCAGGCAGCTCTGGCCGATACTTCAACCGCTGACGCTTTGTTAGATGAAACGCCTGTTACAGGGGGTAAGGCACCGCCTTTTTTTGTATTCTCCTTGATGTTGATGGCTCACGGTTGGTTTCTGCGGCCTAAAGCGTTTACCTATCAAGGCGACGGGGTGAATCCAATGCAACGTTTCCCGTTAGTGCTTATGCGTATTGTTGGATTTATTGGGTGCTGGATTGCAGCATTTGCGCTGCTGCCGCCAATTTGGGTGGGTGTTGCGTTGGCCTTGTATGCGCCACTGGCTATCCGAGGCATTCGCAAGGTTTACGCTACTTTTGCCGTAGAGGCCGCAGAATAACTTGTCTTGCTCGAGCTTTGCCGTTGGATTGCCGAGTGACTTAGAGTTCTTCCGCTGGATAAAAGATGCCATCGAGAAATGCGATCATAACGTCTAATGCATGTGGCGCATTGTCTGCGAAGCTCACTCCCAATAACGGGTTGTGCCCAGAGTCTAAATACGCGTGTCTTTTGTCTGCGTACTCCCAATACTCTGCTGGGTGTCCGGCGCTTTGTAACTTTGTAAGATAGTCTTTAACCAGTGCTGGGGTGGTGAGTGTATCTGCGCTGCCAACAGTCATTAGTTGCGGCGGCAGTGCGCGCGCTGTGCTCATAGGTATTGTGTGGGCGGGAGACACGCCCTTGTAAAGTTCGGGGTGAGCGCTTGCAGTGATCTCGCCAGCAAAAAGGCTGCGTGGTAACGCGCCGCCGAAAAGCCAGAAAGGGTTTTTCCAAGTCTCGAAGTTGCTCAGTCCACGTTGATAAAGGTCAAAGGCGCCGTAACTTAACAGTGCGGCTTGGACTTCTATGCCACCGTTTTGTGCGATGGACTCGGCGGTCTCGCCTAGCGGCAGGTATGAGGGGGTAAACGACTGTGTGTTTGCAGTATATCCCTGGGAACTTAAATGCTGGCCTCGGTTGACGACCATCGCCGCAAGGTGCGCGCCAGCACTGTCGCCGGTTAAGGCAACGCGTGCCGTGTCTCCTTGATAGCGGTGGATGTTGTGTTGCGTCCATAACACTGCGCCAAATGTATCTTCAACGATTTGGTCGATGGTCACGCTATTGTCTTGGTCGCCGAGTAAGCGATAGTCGACGTTACAAATGACATATTCGCTGTTCGTGGCAAAGTACTTTGCCGCCTGATCCATGATGGATTTGTCATTAATCAACCAGCCGCCGCCATGAAAAATCATCAGTACTGGATAACTTTCTTTGCCTGACGTTGGCGTATAGATATCCATGGTCAGGTCGAAACCGTCTGGGGACGCCCACAGTACGTCGGGTTCTAAAGTGTATTTGCTAGGGTCGTTGTGGCTTGTTTTCTCCGTTGGCGCCGCACAGCCCAAGCTCAGAGTGCACAGTAAAGTTGCTATCCAATTGCGAATGGGGAATTTCATGAAACATCCTTTTTTAGTCTATGTTTGCCGACCATAGCCGATTAAACATTTTGTTCTTGCCCTAGACGGTCAGGCGTGGGGTGCGTCGAAAGTACACAGTGCGCTGGCAGATTATGACGTTGATTAAGAATCGATTGATAGCTATTTAGCAGTGCCATTGGGTAGCAAATTCTTCAACACTTTGTTGGACTCGCACTGGTGGATAGACTTTGGCAAGCAAGGACTGTTTCCTCAGAATTGCAACGCACATCAAATGGCTTGCCTAAAACCAAGAAATTACGGCAAGCTGTTGAATCGCCAATTTATTAGGGAGAAAGGAAATGGAAGCTAATACAATTTTGCAGCCGGTAATTGCGCTTGGTCTTTGGAGTGGGGTAATGATGATTTGGATGTATGCCACACGTATTCCAGCCATTGCTGGTGCCAATATTCCAGAGGACGATATGGGCCACCCTGTGGGCATGAGTTATTTGCCGTCCCACGTGCGCCGCATTGCAGATAACTACAATCATTTATTTGAGCAGCCCACGCTCTTTTACGCGACCTGCATTGCTATTGCTGTGGCCGGCCATGTAGATGCTTTGGCAGTTTATGCAGCCTGGGCGTTCGTCATTCTTCGAGTAGTGCACTCCCTTATTCAGGCCACGGTGAATGTCGTTGTTCTGCGCTTCGGTATCTTTATGCTTTCTTGGGTGGCGTTGCTGGTGTTACTGATCCGCGAGGCTTTGGTTATATTTTAACAGTCAGCGCGCGGTAGTGATTGGTCGCAGGTGTCGGTAGTTTTGGGGCGCATACAATGTGTGAAAGGTGAAGTGTCCCCCGCGAAAACGCTTCGCGGGGCAGACGCTCTTGTGGTTCTTTTGCTTAGCAAAGAACGCCTAGAACTCAAAGACTGCGCATAAGAATAGATGTTGCTCGAGCGCCGCATCTATTCAGAGTCCGCAGTTAGTTCATTCTAGGGCGTACTAAATGCCGTACAGTTCTTTCAGGTGTGCCATGAAACCTGGACGATTCGCTGCTGCATCGGCACGAATGGTCTTAACGTGAGGGCGTTCTTCCATGCGAGCGCAATAGGCGTCTAGTCCTGGCACCTCTGACAAGAGGTCTTTGCCCAAGAACTGCTTACCCACGTTGCGTACTACGGGCAAATTCAAAATTGCTGCGATATCCGCCATGGTGAATGTATCGCCATAAGCAAATTGTTCGAATGTTGAAAGCTTTGCCAATGCCGCAGTTGCTTTAGTAAGACCAGTCTGGACTTCTTTCAATACTGTGGGTTCGGGTGTGGTGCCCGAGAGCAGGTTTGGTATAACGCGGCGGGCCACAAGTTCAAAATATAGCTCAATGAACTGGGATAGTTCCTGTACTTTGGCAATGCCAAAAGGACTTGTTGGTAACAGTGGGTGTTCTGGGTGGGCGCGTTCAATGTATTCTAGAATTGCTCGGGATTCGCTGACGAAACCTTCCTCGGTTTCCAATGCAGGCACTTTGCCTAGCGGGCTTTTGTCGAGGTATTCGGGTTTGTACTTTGGGCCAACTCCGGTGTATGACTCTATCTCTTCAAAGGCTACGCCTTTTTCTAAAAGAGCGAGCTTAGGTACGTTGTAGTAATTGCTGGCAGAAAAACCGTGAAGTCTGAGCATTGTTATTTCCTATGTGTGTAATTCCGAAGTGGTTCGGTAGATTAATACGTTGGCCATCATTCATAAACTTATTGCTCAGCTTATTTTCGTTCTTCTCCACGTTTAAGGTTTCGTGCTGACCAGTGGAAGAGCTGGTGGGGGTTTTCTAAAGCGCCCGGCTATTTACCAAGCGACGAGGTTTGGCGGTTACATTAGCAGCCATAAAAGCTATTTCGAGGGCTTTCAACAACCGTCGAATCCATCAGGGCTTGCCTCGTGTCCCGCCGTTGTAACTTTCTTTTGTCGTGAACGGGTCCTTCGGGTGTCAAAATTTCGACGCATAAAGCCAGCGGTTGATTGGCGCTCAAGTTTTGCGATTACATGAAAAAACCAAATAAAAACCATGTAAATCAATTACTTAAATGAAATTTTTCTATCGGTTTTGTTGGTACGAAATTTGTATGTCTATAGTGTTCAAACAACTTTCGGGCGCCCAATTGTGGCTTCAATATCCTCTCTCAACAGTTCGACACTGGTCGCTCGGTCCAATATGGACAAGAGTTCTCAGCGTTTGGAGCGTGCTATGGAAAGCCTTAGCACTGGGCTTAAGCCAAACCTCAGTAGGCAAGACCCCGCTGGGTTTGTGCGCGGAAGTCAGATGGCCGCCCATGTCCGGTGGCAGACGGAGGCGGTCCAAAACATTTCTAACGCCGGTGCAATGGCCGGCGTTGCCGATACCGGAATTGAACGAATTAGTGATGCCTTACTGCGTATTCGCGAGCTCGCTATTCAGGCGACAAACGCAACAACGGATAAAGACCGTTCTTCTTTGCAGCTTGAAGTGGCCCAGTTGGTGGACTCCATAAGTAGTCTGTCTTCGGATACAAAATACAATGGCATTGCTGTGTTAGGCGAATACAAGGATCCCTTCAAATTTCATACTGGCGCCAGCGCAACCGACTTTCGCACACATAGTATTGATAGCTTTCGTCCTCAAGATATTGGCGCACATTCTTATACAAGTGAGGGTGATGGTGCCCTGACCGCAGCAGCTAGCCCGAGTGAAGTTGTTCGTGCCGACAATCCGAGCACCATGACGGTACTTAACGAGAAAGGACAGCCTACGGACATTAACTGGCGCACGAACCAGCCAGCGGATGAAATAGCTGAACTAATCAACTCGGAAAGTAACATTACCGGCGTCAAGGCTAACGCCGTAACAAGAGCTTCACTCACCTCCATCAGTAGCCAGGCGGATACCTATAGCCTAAAAATAAACGGCTATAGTACAGGCAACTTTTCTATACGCGCTGGTGAAGGAATTGCTGCCGCGGCTGCAATTAATCGCATTTCTGGGCAAACCGGTGTGCAGGCAAAATTTTTCGATGGGGCAGTACTCCTAGAGGACAGAAGCGGTAAAGATATAAGTATTGAAAATGCCCGGGTTGGTGCGACTTTCAATTCCCTTCAGGTGCAAAAAATTGGTTGGGCCGGCAGCGCAAACGATTTGGTTGGCACAGCGGTTAGTTTAGATGGCTCTGGCGCCAACGACAGTACTGTTGTGTCTGGTAGCATCAAGCTCTCTTCAAACAATGTTTTCTCCATTCATAACACCGCAGCGGTGGGTCATTTCGATGACGACCAAACGCAAAAGATCACCCAAGATGACACCGCCTCAATTACCAAGGATGAGCTTTCGCTGGTTGGCGGTAAGCTGTTTCGAGGCAATGGTAAAAGCGCCGATCTTGTCGGCCTGTTGGATACAGCTGCCTCAGATTTAGCCAATGGGGTTGCGCGATTCAATTTTGCCTATGGTCTTTCTGAGGCGGGCTTTGACGATGAAGCTGCCGGCTCAGCTAGTTTTGTCAAATGGGACAGTCATAACCAACGGGTCAATCTTGACGGTCAAACGCGTATTAGCAATCACAATTTACCAGTCGATAGCTTGTTACCTTCCTTTACGAACGGCCTGCTAGATGCAGCCGGGGATGCAACGGCGCCTTATGAAGAGGCGACATTCAGTATTCAGCGGGTTACCGATACTTCTTCTGCCAGCGGCTTTTCGGTCGAACTACAAAGTGGCCCAATCAAGGTCCCCAGCGTGGGCATTGTGCATGGACCGGTTTTTGAGAGTTCAGAAACCTATGCCCTTGAAGCAGGGGATAAACTTTCGTTCGACTGGCGTGGTATTGCTGGAACCGCAGACTATGACGTATATGCCTACGCAATTGACGAAGAAACAGGGGTCACTCAAGAGCTTTTGAATGCAACCGGTAGTGGCGGTGCATCAAGTAGTTGGGCTGTGGTTAATCAAAGCATCGAAACCGCTGGTAACTACAAAGTGGTATTTGTCGGTGGTGTGCGCAGTGACGAAGCAGTTACGTTTACCAATGGCGACTTTGAAGATGGTAGCGCTGGCGATACAGTCATTCCTGGCTGGTCCACCTTTACCAGTCAAGTTCGTCTCAATGGCATAGATACAATTGCCGGCCAACCCAGCGCCACTGATACAATTTTTCCAGATAACGTTGTTGGGGCTGCGCCCCACGATTCCGCATCCCCTAATTCTGCAACCTACACAGCAAATTTGTCTACAGAAACCTCCACCGGTAGCGGGCTTTCTACCCAGTTAAAGTCAAGTGGCGTGAGCCTGCCTGGATTTGGCATTCTGCATGGCCCCTACCTAGTCAGTAATGACTCGGTAAAGTTACAGCCGGGAGATTCGGTAGGCTTTGATTGGCGAGCTACTGGCGGTGCCGACGCTTACGATGTGGTTGGCTATTTGGTTAATGAAAACACCGGCCATGTTGAGCAGTTGTTAAACGAAACTGGTGAAACGGCAAGTGCAAATACGCCATGGGCCACAGTTAGCAAAAACATTGAAGTTGGCGGAGACTACCGTTTTGTATTTGTCGCGGGTACCTGGGATGCTACGGGTGGTACCGCTGCGGGTGCTAATCTTTATGTCGACAATATCACCGTACAAGCCGCCGCTTATCCGCTGGTATCGCGAGATGCAAGTCTGCGCATCGACAATATTGCTGTGGAGAAAAAATCCGGCAACTTAGACCGAGCTGAGTTTAAAGACATGGCAGATCGTTTATATGGTTTGGGTGGCGACGATGGCAGTTCTTACTCAACGGTGTTCGCTGCAAATTATGTTGAAATCACATCAAATGCAATTGTCTCGGACATGGCGACAGTGTCCACAATTGATATATCGACTTCGGCTGGCGCGAATGCTGCTTTGTCTGTAATTGATGGCGCGCTAGCGCATTCTGCGAATAATCAGGCCCAGTTGGGCGCATTACAAAGCTCAATAGATTTTGGGATGGAGCGCTTACTGCAAACGTCGATACAATTCGAATCGTCTAAATCGCGCATGATGGATGCGGACTTTGCGCTGCAGAGTGCCCGCCTAGCGCGAGAGCAAATGCTGCAACAAATGGGCAGTTTTGTGCTTTCCAATACTCAAGAAATTCTCAGAATGTCATTGTCTTTGTTGAGATAGATTCGTTGCTTGGCGGTTATTCAGCTGCAAAGGTATTTTGCCATTGATATATGCGTAATGGGCAATACTCACCAGACTTATTGTTGGCATACTCGTGGCTGAGAGATTGATTGCTAATTGGTGTAATTTAGATTGTCGTGAGGGGAGAAATTATGAAAAAAGTATGTTGTCAGGCATTTGGTCCGCCGGAAAACCTTCAACGTATTGAGGTAGACATGCCTGTGCCTCAAGCGCACGAAGCCTTAGTTAACATCAGTGCCGCGGGCGTTGGTTTTGTAGATGGCCTCATGGTGCAGGGTTTGTATCAGGTTAAACCCCCTTTACCCTACTATCCGGGCAGTGAGTTTGCCGGGATTGTCAGCGCGGTTGGCGAGGGTGTTACTGCAGTTGCGCCTGGCGATCGAGTTCTGGGCATGGCCGGTAATGGTGCTTACGCAGACAGTATTGCCGTTGCAGCTACAACCTTAGTTAAAATCCCAACCAATCTTAGCGACGCTATTGCCGCCGGCTTTTATATCAACTATGCCACTGCCCTTTATGGATTGAGAGATTGCGGCCACCTCAAAGCTGGCGAAACTCTGTTAATTTTGGGCGCAGCAGGTGGGGTTGGTTCGTCGGCCATTAGCGTTGCAAAAGCCATGGGAGCACTGGTGATTGCTGCCGCATCTAGCGATGAAAAGCGCCGCGCTGCGCTGAGTTTTGGTGCACATCACACCGTTGACTACACCGATCCAAATTGGCGGCAAGCTCTTAAAGAGCTGACCAAAGTCAGTGGGTTAAATATGGTCTACGATCCGGTGGGTGGCGATAAGGCCGAGCCGGCTTTTCGCTCCTTGTCTCCCGGCGGTAGATTTCTAGTTGTGGGCTTTGCGGGTGGTGAAATTCCAAAGATGCCGCTTAACCTTCCTCTGCTAAAAAGATCTTCAATCGTTGGTGTTGACTGGGGTGGTGAGTTTCGTGCCAACCCAAGCATTAACCAGGAATTGATGCAGACGCTGATGAGCTGGACGGCTGACGGCACGCTTGCACCTGCCGAAGTTGTTTGTCGGCAGATGAGCGATTATCAAGAAGCGTTAAAGGATCAGTTGGCTGGCAAAATAGTCGGTAAGTTAGTGCTTATGAATTAGGCCGCCAAGTAAATCTAAAGTCTACTTTGGTGGGTGGAGGTCTTGGCCGTTTTTGCGAACGTAGTCTTCCCCTGAGCCAAAGCTCTGCCCTGTCTCAAATAGTCCAACGCCGGGTACGTAGTTGACCTCTATACGTATACCGTCGGGGTCCTCAAACAGTACGTAGTAATACCCGGGCGCCCAGTCGCGTTCTTCTGGGCCGCGAATAATATTGGCGCCTAGAGAGGCGGCGAGTTCTGCGGTTTTGTCGATGTCTTCACGACTTCTGGCACGCAGGCAGATGTGGTGTAAGCCCACACGATATTGTTGGAACGCTTCTCCAGCAAATTCTGGGTCGCACTTGCGTACACCAATGGCAGTGCGAGCACCGACGTGATAAAGAAAATCGGGGCCGTCTTCTACCTTGGTCATGCCAAATTCTGGCAACAGACCAGAATAAAATTTATGCGCCTTGTCAAACTGGCTGACAGTGAGAATGACGTGGGCCATACCGTTTATATCAATCATTTATTGCCGTCCTTTTTTGTCCGCTGGCTTTTTCTTGCTGCGAGCACTGGTAAAAATTGCTGGCGCAAATGGTGGGATACATCTACGACTATTTTACAATTTGGCCGCATTTAGTAGCGGCCTAGTTTTGGGTGGGCATTTTTTATACTAAGGTCGAGTGACTCGCACAGGCATAGTGGTTATGCCATGTATGACATTAGAGTGGGTGCGCTCTGCTTCTCCCGCCAGTTCAAATGCCATGTTGCGCGATAGGATTTCTTCCCACAACACACGGATCTGCATTTCCGCAAGACGATTACCCACGCAGCGATGAATGCCAAAGCCAAACGATAGGTGGTGTCTTGGATTTTTACGGTCGACGATAAATTGATCTGCTTTATCTATAACTTGTTCGTCGCGGTTGCCTGAGAGGTACCACATGACAACTTTTGCGCCTGCTGGAATGGCCACACCGCCAATCTCCACGGCTTTAGTTGTGGTTCTACGCATGTGAGTCAGCGGCGTCTGCCAGCGGATGACCTCTGGTACAAGTGAGTTCACAAGACTTGGGTTTGCTCTAAGTTTTGCGAACTCTTCTGGGTTTTGCATAAGTGCAAGTAAGCCGCCGGATATAGAGTTACGTGTAGTGTCATTACCACCAATAATGAGCAGTATGAGTGTGCTTAAGAATTGTTGGTCATCCATGTTGACCATTGGCGAGTGTGCCAGCATTGACACCAAATCATTCTTTGGTGGCAGGTTGGCTCTCTCGGTCATCAATTGCTTAAAGGTGGTAAGGCATTCGCCTAGCGCTGCGATTCTTTGCTCTTCCGTTTTTATCTTGTCACTGGTGGCCAGGTCTGCGCTTGCGACTTCAGACCAGTAAGTGAGCTTTCTTCTTTCTTCAAAGGGAAAGTCAAACAGTGTTGCCAGCATTCGTGTGGTCAGTTCAATGGAGACTTTGTCTACCCAGTCGATGACTTCGCCGTTGGGTAGTTGGTCTAAAATATCGATGACATGTTCACGAATCGTCCCTTCCATACTCGCCAAGTTAGAAGGTGCAACAATAGGGCTTACAATCTTGCGTTGGGCGTCGTGTTCCGGTGGGTCCATGTTAATAAAGTTGGCGCGTTCCATACCTTTTGGGAAATCTGTCAGTTGGATGCCGCCCAGAAAAGCGTTTGAGGAAAAGTTTTGGTGGTCTTTTTCAACCGCCATAATGTCGTCAAACTTGGTGATTGACCAATAAGGACCGAAGCGACTTTCTGCGCAATAGTGAATGGGGCGTTCGTTTCTCAACCTTTGAAAATATAGGTCGATGGTGTCGTTTTGAAAATATTCTGGTTGGCTGACATCAATGGCGTCGATGTCTATGTCGTAGGGGTTGCCGTGTTCTGCTTGCATTGTGTTGCTCCGCTCTGTGCATCCAAATTTAAAGATAGAACAATTCGTTCAAAATCATCAACTGGTCTCAAGACTGCGCTCTTCAGTGCTTGAAGCTATATTTATGAGTGCATGACGAGGGAAAGAATCGCATAAAAACATTAATCTGTCCCTTAGTGAGTTGCCCTCAATTACTCTGATAGATTCTCTGATTTGCTACTGCAAGCTATCGTCCTATCGCCGACGAACGGTTAGATACATTTTAAACAAAGCTATTAAACTACCGACCCTTGCTGGCTTGAGGCTACCCCAGTAGCGTTGGGTGAAGTATCTTGATAATTTTTCATCCGGACTTGGTTGGTCAGATTGTCGAAAGGGGCGGTCTGCGGTATGTACTCATAAAAGTTGATGGGATCTATGAAATTCAAATTTATCAGGTGGGCATACAACAATGGCTGTTAATCAGGGAAAGGTTATCGAGGCGCTTGAAGCGATCTGTGATGAGATCAACCCCCCTGAGTTTTGCTATCAGTTTCTCGCGGCTTACGGTGTTCAGGACAGAAAATATTATAAGGCCCTGTAATATATAAAGTTTTTATTTAACTTCGTATATCCCAGGGCCGTATAGTGGTGGAGGCGGCGGGAGTTGAACCCGCGTCCGCTGGCTCGCCATTATTGGCTCTACATGCTTAGGGTCCGTCTATTAATTTAGCGTCCAGTGACCCGACGGTCAGGGTACTTTCTGCGATCCCGATTGGTTTTAACGGTTCAACCCCGGGCGAGGTATCCGCGCGATCTTGCTGTTTTGCCGTCCATTTCTCCTAGCAAGAAACGAATCATGGACGTAAGCGGGTTTTTTAGGCCGCTAGTGCGTAGTTTTCGTCGTTGGCAACTATAAAGTTACAGCGATTGTTTTACGAGAGTCACTACCCTCTCGGCATGCACCTCAAATTTTGATACCCGCGTCGAAACCATGTCGCCCCCAATAAGGTTGTTGACTAGATGATTCATTCCACCCACATCTAACTTACGTTTGACGCGGTATACCCAGTCCAGCCTTTGGCTGTCTTGGGCGGTCTGAAACCATGTCGCTTTAAATTCTATTGGCTTACATGTGTCTATTTGCAGCATTTGTACTAATTTGCAGCACTTGTACCAAGTTGCAGCATTTGTACCAAGTTACATGTCACCACTATTGCTCAAAAGTTGCGTTTTTAGCACGCGTCTCTTGGAGTGATTAGTGCACATCTTGTGCTCAGCAAATAAACCTGTTCGATTCGGTAATCTGTTGTTTAAAACAGTTCCTCTATCTTACGTTGATGCGAATGTTACCACGCTATGTCTATCCCTTTGTCATGATTTTTCACCTTTACGTCGGTTGGCAGATTTCCTTGCAATGGTAAGCTTAGAGGATGAAAAAATGTTTTTTGAGCTTTTGCGTTTTAATCGGGCTTGTGATTAGTCCGCTGTCTTTTTCCGTTGACAGCCCCGGGTATATTGATCGCGCCGTTATCTTGATCGAAGAGGGTGAATTAAGTCTTGCCCGCAGCTACTTAGGGCCCGCTTTGGTAGACCCCTATATTTCACCGGGCCTGCGCAGCAAGGCCTTTTACCTGCGCGGCTATAGTTATTACGCCCAAGGCTTGCTGGTTTCTTCTCTGCGAGACTTTAACCGGGCATTGGAATTCAGCCCCAATAATCCTGTCGTACTGTTTATGGTGGGGCGTGCTCACTACGAGGGTTTGGGCACACAGCCTGACCCTGTGCTTGGCGTTGAATTATTTCAGCGTGCTACTGACGCGGGTCATGAGGGCGCATCAGCATACCTGGGGTTTGCTTTACTCCAGGGTAAGGGTGTTGTGAAAGATATCTCGCGGGCACGAAATTTGTTATCCGTGGTGGCCGAAGCAAAGGGCGATACATTTGCCATGCTGCAATTGGCACGCAGTTATCGTCGGGAGTTAACTGATTCACCTGACCCCGCATTGGCTGAGCAGTGGTACCGGCGTGCTTTTGCTGCCGGTGAATTCAACGCTTACGTGGCCTTGGCTTATATGTATAGCAAAGGCGAATTCGAGTTAACGCAAATTGCGGCTAATGAGCGTTCCTTCGCATTACTTAAAGAGGCTTTGGATGCAGGTGCAGAATCTGCCTACGCGCGTTTAGCCTATGCGCATTTGGCAGGCATTGGTACCGCAGTGAATTATGACAAAGCCTTTGCGCTATATGGTTCTGGCGTTGAGTTGGGTCAGGCTCAGAGCTTCACTGGTGTTGCCCACATGTTTGAAGCGGGGTTGGGGCGGCCGGTGGATTTACAGCTGGCCGAGTCTTGGTATTTGCGCGGTATTGAGGCTGGCGATGTTTATGCGCACTCGGCCTTGGCCTATATGTTGCTGCGCAAGGGCGAAGATGAACGCGCGTTACGATGGTTTTCCAGCGCGACGAAATTTGGTGGTGCGCAAAGTTATAATGATTTAGCGTGGCTATTGGCTACCAGCAAAATCACCGAGTTACGCAATGGTGAGTTATCTCTGCAACATGCGTTAAAGGCTGTGGACTTGGCAGCTTCGGCAGCATACTTAGATACCTTAGCCGCGGCTTACGCCGAGTCTGGCTTGTTCGCAGATGCGTTGCTTACGCAAGAGCAAGCAATTGCGGCAGCTTTTGCTGAAGATGAAGGCGTGAAACAAGAATTAGAACTGCACCTTCTGAGTTATCAGAAGCAGCAACCCTGGCGGGAGTAGGTACTTTCTGGTACAAACTTTAGTCGAATATTGAGCACTGGGAGTGGGCATTGAGTACTGAGCGTAGAAGAGTTGTAGAAGTTTTCCAAATCATTGAAGACCTCATAAAAGAAAATCAATCTGGTGTTACGGCTGGCGCAGTTGCTGATGTATTACGTGGACGCAATGCGCCAAGTGGTATGTGGCAACTTAGGGCAGATTTTAGTCAGCTTGCCAGCGAAGGTCGTATTCAATGCGATGAATTGAGCGGCACATGGACTCCTGTCGGCGCACCTCTAAAGAACGTGGGCTGAGGTGAAGGCTAAAGTCGATATATCTAATCTGCCTAAGATTACCAACCCCGGCAGAATTTGTGTTTTGAAGTCCAAGTGGCATTTGCAGTATGTACAAAGCATGGCAGACGCCTGCCGCAGCGTACTTGAAGATGCCGGCTATACACAGATCGACGAATACATCTTGCCGGGTTGTTTAGAAATACCTTTAGCTGCCAGAGATTTACTGGCTGAAGAAACTGAGCATAACGCCAACCCCAAAATCGATGCGATTGTCTGTTTTGGCATCATTGTTAAAGGCGATACGTTGCACTTTGAGATGATCAGTGAAGAGAGCATGCGCGGGCTTGGCTCAGTGATGCATGACTTTCGTCGGCCAATATTGGTTGAAATCTTACCCGTCTTTGAAATGCAGCAAGCCATTGATCGCTGCTCAGATGATGAGTTCAACAAGGGTATTGAGGCCGCTGTAGCGGCAATTGAAATGGTGGCGTGGCGTCGGTCTATCTGTTCCTAGGTGGATTGATAGTTCGTTCTCTAAATCGTTCTCTAGCAAGCGTCGACCAAGTGCTAGTGCGCTGAAGTTTTAAACAGGCGCTGTTTGTCGCGCTGCCAATCACCTTCTTTCATAGTGGCGCGTTTATCGTGTTGCTTCTTGCCTTTGCCCAAGGCGATTTCAACCTTCACCTTATTGCCTTTCCAATACATAGCCAGTGGCACAATGGTGTAGCCTTTTTGCTGATTGGCAACAAACAGTTGTGCCAGTTCCTTAGCATGTAGAAGCAATTTTCTTACCCGCTGTGGTTCAGCTATGACGTGGGTCGAGGCGCTTAGCAGGGGGGTAATATTGCAGCCAGCCAGATAGGCTTCACCTTGATGTAAATTGATATAGCCTTCGGCTAATTGCACTTTGCCGTCGCGAATGCTTTTTACTTCCCAGCCAAGCAGCATCAGACCAGCCTCAAAGCGATCTTCGATAAAATAGTCATGCCGGGCTCTTCGATTTTGCGCGATGCTGCCGGGACTGGATTTCTTTGCTGATTTGGCCATGATGGCTGTGTACTTTGCTTTGTTTAGGTCGACGGTCAGCCGATAGTATATCAGGTTGTTATCCGTACATCGCAATCTCTGGGTTACTCGACGATATCAGTAGTAAACTGCTTACTCTTTAGGAAATAAAAAAGCGCTATGGCTATACAAGACAACTCTTCACAAAATCGCTGGTCTAGTCGGTGGTTGTTTGTTTTGGCTGCTGCCGGTTCTGCCGTCGGTTTGGGTAATATTTGGAAGTTCCCCTATATAGCGGGAGAAAATGGTGGTGGCGCCTTTGTCCTCATTTACCTGGTGTGTATCGCCTTAGTGGGTATTCCAATCATGATCTCGGAAGTTTTAATGGGCCGAGAGGGTCGCTCTAGCCCTATTCATACGATGCGCACTCTGGCGAAAAAGGCGGGTCGTAGTGAGCGTTGGGCGCTGTTGGGTTGGCTAGGTGTGATCACGGGCTTTCTTATTCTTTCTTATTACGCAGTGATTGCCGGTTGGGCATTGAACTATGTCTGGTTAACCGCCAATGGCACATTTGATGGTGCTAGCGCGGATTCTGTTGCTCAAGCATTTACTGATCTGCAGGCCGACCCTTTGCAAATGATCGCCTACCAAACGGCCTTTATGGTGGTGACTATTTGGATCGTTGGTCGCGGCGTAACCGCGGGTTTGGAGAAAGCCATTCAATGGTTTATGCCGGCGCTCTTTATATTGCTGATCGTATTGCTTATTTACAGTTTCAATTCGGGTGGTTTCGCACAGGGTTGGGCCTTTATGTTCGACTTTAAGTGGGAAGCCGTTGGCCCAGAGGCCTGGCTCATTGCCATGGGCCAAGCGTTTTTTACTTTGAGTCTAGGTATGGGCACGATGATGGCTTATGGAGCCTATGTACCTGAGGACGCGAAGTTGAGTACCACGGTGGTGACCATTGCTTTGCTCGATACACTGGTCGCCATTGCTGCCGGTTTAGCAATTTTCCCCATCGTCTTCGCCAACGGTTTGGAAGTTAGTCAGGGGCCGGGTTTGACCTTTGTGACGCTGCCATTGGCTTTTGGCCAATTGCCTTTTGGTGCCCTCTTTGGCGCTATATTTTTCGTCTTGATCAGTTTTGCGGCCATTACCTCAGCCATTTCGCTGACTGAACCTGCTTTGGCCTATCTTACGGAAGAGTACAATGCTAAACGTCAGCGAGTTGCTATAAGCCTGGGCGTAGTGTGTTGGTTGCTTGGTTTAGGTACAGTGTTTTCGTTCAATATTTGGTCTGACATTTTTATCGTTGGTGAACTCAATTTCTTCGGTTTTGTCGATTACCTCTCGCAAAATATCATGCTGCCATTGGGCGGTATGTTGATCACCATATTTGCCGTTTGGTTACTGCCTAAAGAGATGGTGAATAGGCAGTTGGGTATTTCTAGTACGGCGATGTTTTGGGCTTGGCGTATTGTTGCCGGGATTGTGGCGCCTTTGGGCGTGCTGGCCATATTTGTCTTTACTATTTGGCCACTAGTGCGAAGTCTGTTCAATTTATGACAATACTGACTCGCTCATCGCTGTTAATGGTGCCGGCTAATGTCGCCTACGATGTGGTGAATGATGTGGCCAGCTACCCTGAATTTTTACCTGCTTGCGATAATGTGGAATTGTTGACGTCAACTGGTGACGCGCAGGTTCGAGCGCGAGTTACCGCGGGTGCAAAGGGGATGACTTATACTTTCGTCACCAACAATACCTGTGTGGTTAATGAACGCATAGAGATGACTTTGGACGAAGGTCCCTTTGAAGTGTTGGAAGGCAGTTGGGTTTTCAAAGCGCTCAGTGATGAGGGATGCCGCATTGATCTAACATTAGAATTTGTTGCTCAAGGCATGTTGTCACGATTGCTTAGCCCAATGGCGAATTCGGTGGCTGATCGTATGGTTACTGCATTTACGCAGAGAATTCAGGACGTAGGCGATACCTATGCTCAGCAGCCCGAGCACAAATGATGCATATTGAAATTGTTTATGCCGACCTCGACGATCAGCAGCATATTGATTTGCAGGTTGAGGAGGGAGCGGATGTTGCAAAGTGCCTAGATCTTCTGCGACTGCATTCACAGGGTGAAGGCTGGCTTTTTGAGGGTCTTACTATGGGTGTTTTCGGTGAAGTATGCGGCCTTGAGCGAGTGCTCAAGGAGGGTGATCGCCTAGAATTTTATAGACCCCTAATCGCAGATGCTAAGACCGCGCGCCGGCTTCGAGCTAAATCTCAGTCAGTTTGACTCGATCTTCGACCTAGCTTATTCGCTACTAACTTCTTCATCGGCTTTAGGTGCTGCATCTATTTCTGCTTTTTGCTCTGGGTCCGCTTCAGCTGTCTCTTCAACCGTTGCTTCAACCGTTGCTCCGGCTTCAGTCTCAACTTCCGCGGTCTCTTCTTTTTCTGCTATTGGCGCCATATCTCCGGAGATAGTTGTTAGCAGATCATCTTCAAAATCTAAAATCAGTTTAATTTTTTGATTGAAAAAGTCCGGCACCTCTAATGTATAGAGATAGACCCAGCGATTTTGCTCAAATGGGTCTTTATTAACAGTGTCACCTAAAACAAAAGATACTTGGTTCCTAGTCATCCCCGGCTTGAGCCTGTTGACCATTTCCTGGGTAATCACATTCCCTTGTTGCACAGGAATTTTATAGACCCGGGGAATTTTTATATCTGAGAGTTTAAGGTTAAACAGGCCACACCCTCCAAGAAGGGTAATGCAGACAGCTGAGATTATTAGATGTTTCATGGCGCGGATATTAACGACCCCAGTAGGTGCTGACTAGTGTTGATTGCTAGAAGAATTGTTTTGCTGAGGAAGCTTGCCATTACTGTGGGTGGGCTTCTTGTAAAAGTGTTGCTGCATAGGCTCGGGTTTTTTCGGTTACGTCGGCTCCGGCAAGCATTCTTGCCAGTTCCTCAATGCGCTGGTGTTCTGATAACGCTTCAATAACTGTTTGGTCCTTGTGTTTACTCACGCGCATATGGTTGTGGCCAAGCGCGGCCACTTGGGGTGCGTGGGTCACACACAACACTTGGGTATGATCTGCTAGGTCGCGCAATATCCGCCCAACGGTGTCAGCGGTTGTGCCGCCGACACCAACGTCAGCTTCGTCTAATACCAAACAGGGTAGGGCGCTATTCGCCGCGGCAACAATTTGAATGGCTAGACTAATACGTGTCTGCTCGCCGCCAGAGGCAATTCTGCCCAGAGGGCCGGCGGCGAAGTTGGCATTTGTAGTGACATGGAATTCAACTTGTTCCAAGCCGTGTTCACTTTGTTGTTCGTGGAAGACAATGCTCAACGCACCCTCTTTGATGCCCAAGGCTTGAATGTACTGATTTACATCTTTACAGAAACCGTTGCTGTGTTTGTGTCGGGCGCTGGACAATTTCTTCGCATTGGTTAGATATTCTTCACCTAGCTTGAGTTCTTTGCGGGTGAGATCATCTAACAACGATGTATCAGAGGCCATATTCTCAAATTCTTGCTGCAATTCTTGGGCAAAGCTGGCGACTCGCTCAGGTTGTATCTTGTGTTTGCGTGCCACTTCCAAAATCGCGCTGATGCGTTCGTCGATTTCTAATAGTGCGCTGGGGTCAACTACCACTTGATCTTGGTAGCGCCGTAAATCTCTAGCGGCATCATCAAGTAATGCCAATGCTGAAATGAGGGTGTCTTTGGCCACATCGAGGTCTTGGTGAGAGTCATCTAACTCGCTGAGTATGCGAGCGGTTTGACGCAGATCGTCCAGTTCTTCCAAGTTGCCGTTGGCGCGGCTGAGGATTTCCAAAATACTTTGGGCTTGAGCTAATCTTTTTTGCTCTAGCTCCAGTTGCGCCAATTCGTTCTCGCCAATGGATAAATTTGCGAATTCTTCCAGTTGATACTTTAAGAGTGTTTTTCGATCTTCGTGGGCGGCGATGACTTCTTCAAGTTTGGCAATTTCTTGTACGGTGGATTGCCAAGTTTTATACAACTGTGAGACTTTTTTGCTCTGGCCTGAGAGCTTGCCATAATCATCTAGCAAGCCTCGTTGTACATTTCGATCTAACAGGCGTTGATGTTCATTTTGCCCTTGGATCTCTACTAGGTGCTCGCTGATGTCTTTCAAATACTGCAACGTGACAGGGATACTGTTAATGAAGGCGCGGGAGCGGCCTTCGGCGCTGATCACTCTGCGCACTAGGCAATGTGTGTCGCCGGCTTCAAGCAGTTCATCTGCTGCCAGTTTGGTTTGAAGCCAACCTGCTGCCAATAATTCGAACTCGGCACTGATATCTGCCTTGTCGGCTCCGGGTCTGACACAGTCTGTTTTTGCGCGCTCACCCAAGAGCAAACCTAAGGCGCCGAGCAGGATGGATTTGCCAGCTCCAGATTCTCCTGTAATGCCTGTTAGGCCAGCATCAAAGGACACATCTAGAGTGTCGACGAGTACATAATTACGAATGGTCAGCTGTTTCAACATTTTGATTTGATCAATGCAGCAATAATAGCGTCTAGATTATCATCAAATGATGCATGATCGCGCTATCACTGGTACTTTCATTACCTCGAAGATGACGAGAAGAAAAGTTGCCTACTAGCGTCCTATGTTTTGTTTTACGCTGCATGTTTTCAGGCGGGCGGCTTAAAGTAACTTACTGAGCGACTTACAGAGCAAAAGAGCCAGGTAAAACTTCCATGGAAAATGATGTTGATATTCGCGCCCAGCAGCTCTTTAAGTTGTTGGTCGAACACTATATTGCAGATGGTACGCCAGTAGCCTCCAAGGCTTTGGCAATGCTGCCTGAGGTTCAGGTTTCTTCTGCGACAGTGCGCAATGTTATGGGCGATCTCGAAGCCTTGGGCTTGGTCAGTTCACCACATACTTCTGCAGGCAAAATTCCAACTCAACTGGGGCTGCGGTTTTTTGTCGATACCCTGCTTAGCGTAGAGCCTTGGCAGGATTCGCGAATCAAAGAGATTGAAGCAGAGTTGAATCCGGATATGTCTTCTTCTGAATTGGTCAATGCGGCCTCTAATGTATTGTCGCAATTCACCCAGATGACCTGCCTCATCACCACTCCGCGCCGCAATCAGGTGAGCCTTCGGCAAATAGAATTTTTGCGCTTGGACGAGTTACGCATTTTGGTCATTTTGGTACTCAGTGATCGAGAGGTGCAAAATCGAGTTGTCCATCTAGATAAACCGTTTTCCGATAACGAGTTGACTCAAGCCTCTCTTTTGCTGAACAGAGAATTTGGTGGCAAGCCTCTGATGCAGGTGCGCCAGTCTGTTGTTGAGAGCATGCAGGATGATAAAGACTGCATGGACCAGTTGATGCAGCGCGCACTGGATATGGCAGCCAAGGCGTTTGACTCAAAGGACGTAGAGGGCGATGGGCAGGAACTTTTGGTCAGTGGCGAAAGGCGGTTATTAGACTTCACGCCGGATACGGACAAAGTGAAATCTTTGTTCGAGGCTATTTCAAAAAAAGGCCAGGTTTTACATCTATTGGATCAATGCATTGAAAGCTCTGGTGTGCAGTTGTTTATTGGTAAAGAGTCTGGCTACCGTCCTTTGGGAGACATGTCTTTGGTAACTTCGTCTTACAAGGTCAATGGTGAATTGGCCGGCGTGCTGGGTGTCATTGGGCCTACGCGAATGGATTATAAAGATGTGATTCCGGTGGTTGATGTCACTGCCCGTGTGCTCAGCGCGGCGATGCGATATAGCTAATTTCGCTGGCTCGGTTTGTCGTTCTTGAGCCACTTTTTGTCGGCTAAATTGCCCTCTCTCACAGATTAATTTATTTTTACCCTTGTTATCGATATAGATACCCTTATATACCCGCCACAGTGAAAAAACTGGGAGTTACCGAGTGAGCGAAGATCAAGAAGAAAATCTGTCAACTAACCCTCCGCAAAGTGATGCTGAGCAACCTGTTGTTGACGAGATTCCGGGTGCAGCAGAGGCGCAAATGGCGGCTGGAAATTTTGTGCCGGTTGACGATGTGGCTGAGCAGTTAGTCGAAGCTAAAGATCAACTGCTGCGTAGTATTGCAGAAATGGAAAATGTACGCCGAAGGGCGCAGCGAGATGTTGAGAACGCGCATAAATTTGCTGTTGAAAAACTCCTTGGAGAGCTTTTCCCAGTAATGGACAGCATGGAAAAAGCCGTTGAGACGGCGGAAAGTTCTGAGCCTAGTGAGGGCACTAAAGCCATTATCGAGGGCGTGTCGTTGTCACTTAAGCTATTTGTAGACACTCTTGCTAAAGCGGGTGTGGAGCAAATTGACCCTATCGGTATGCCGTTTGATCCGCAGCTTCATGAAGCTATGGCCATGGTGCCAAATCCAGATGCTGAACCGAATTCGGTAATGGACGTTATGCAAAAAGGTTATGTACTCAATGGTCGTTTGGCTAGAGCAGCAAAGGTGATTGTAGTAAAGGCATCGTAGTTTACCCACCCCAAGTGGAAACCAGGTGGAAAAATCGACGGAATTAGAACAACGTCAAATGTGATCAGCCCTTGAAGAAAGAGCTGGCGGCCTAATATAAAGGCTGTGCGTGAGGTATGAGTTTGCCCACTTGCGCAGAGAGCCTCAACGCAGAAATTAAGTGGAGATGAAAGATGGGAAGAATTATTGGCATTGACTTGGGTACAACCAATTCATGTGTAGCAGTCTTGGACGGTGGTGACCCTCGAGTAATAGAGAACTCGGAAGGGGATAGAACAACACCATCAATCATCGCATATACCGAAGACGGTGAAATTCTTGTCGGACAAAATGCCAAGCGCCAAGCGGTGACCAACCCTATCAATACGGTCTTTGCTGTTAAGCGTCTAATTGGGCGTAAGTTTAAAGACGACGTGGTGCAAAAAGACATAAAAATGGTGCCTTATACAATCGCCGCTGCGGGTAACGGTGACGCCTGGATTGACGTTAATGGTGAAGAATTAGCGCCACCGCAAATTTCTGCAGAAATTCTCAAAAAGATGAAGAAGACCGCAGAAGAATATCTGGGTGAAGAAGTTACCGAGGCAGTTATTACCGTACCGGCCTATTTCAATGACAGTCAGCGACAAGCCACTAAAGATGCGGGCAAAATTGCGGGCTTAGAAGTGCGCCGGATCATTAACGAACCAACTGCTGCAGCTCTTGCTTACGGTTTAGACAAGAAGCGTGGCGATACCAAGATTGCGGTATACGACTTGGGTGGCGGTACCTTCGATGTATCTATTATCGAAATTGCTGAAGTAGATGGCGAGCACCAGTTTGAAGTGCTTTCAACGAATGGTGATACGTTTCTGGGTGGTGAAGATTTCGACCTAAAAATCATCGATCACCTAGCGGACGAGTTCAAGAAAGAACACGGCGTTGATTTGCACAATGACCCTTTGGCTTTACAGCGTCTAAAAGAAGCTGCTGAGAAGGCGAAAATTGAGCTATCAAACGGCCAACAAGCCGAAATTAACCTGCCTTATATTACTGCCGATCAAACTGGTCCTAAGCACTTAGTGTTGAAGCTCACCAGAGCCAAGCTTGAGAGCTTAGTCGGTGACTTGGTTAGTCGTACTATTGATCCGTGCCGTATTGCCTTGGATGACGCTAATCTTTCTGTCAGCGATATTGATGACGTGATTATGGTTGGCGGGCAAACGCGCATGCCTATGGTGCAAGAACACGTTAAGGGTTTCTTTAAGCAAGAAGCTCGACGCGACGTGAATCCTGACGAAGCGGTTGCTATGGGTGCAGCAATTCAGGCGGCGGTACTGTCAGGTGACGTTAAAGATGTATTGCTACTTGATGTAAGCCCACTGTCACTAGGCATTGAAACCATGGGTCAGGTAATGAGTGTGTTGATTGAGAAAAACACCACGATTCCAACGAAAAAAACTCAGGTGTTTTCAACAGCCGATGACAACCAAACTGCCGTGACCATTCATGTATTGCAGGGCGAGCGTAAGCAAGCAGGCCAAAATAAGTCTTTGGGCAGATTCGACTTGTCGGATATTCCACCAGCGCCTCGCGGTGTGCCGCAGGTTGAAGTGGCTTTTGACATTGATGCCAACGGCATACTCAATGTATCGGCTAAAGATAAAGCCACGGGCAAAGAGCAGTCCATTATCATTAAAGCCTCAAGTGGTCTTTCTGATGAAGAAATTGAACAGATGATTCGCGATGCAGAAGCGCACTCTGAAGAAGATAAGAAATTCGAAGAGTTGGTGATACTGCGAAATCAGGCTGACGGTCTTATCCATGGTGCCCGTAAAGCTGTGACCGACGCCGGTGATATAGCCTCTGAAGAAGAAAAGGCCGCCATCGAAGCTGCGGCAACAGACTTAGAGGATTCCTTAAAGAGCGATGACAAGGATTTGATTGAAGCAAAGATCAATACTTTATCTGCAGCCTCAGGTGAACTTGCGCAGAAGATGTATGCCCAACAAGAAGCCGGTGCAGAAGCGCCCGAAGCGGAAAGCGGTACGGTGGACGACGCTGTTGATGCGGAGTTTGAAGAAGTTAAGGACCAAAAAGAAGGCAATCAGTAACACGCAAGTTGCTGCTCTTTAGCGAGCCCGCTGACGTCATTTATCGGCGTTGCGAGCGTTAGCAAAAGGGTGTCTTTGACAAGCAGGTAAACTGCAATCAATAACGCGCGGCGCATGTTTTTGGCTACTGTCATTAACTGTGCCGCGTTGTTGCATGTGGCGGACCAACATCGTGCAGCTAATTCATTGAAAGTTATTAGGCTACACTGTCTGCCGGTTTGTAGCGCTTTTATAGTATTGGGTTGCGGGATGTGGCCCGAGATCATTTAGGGAAAGAGATGGCTAAGCGGGACTATTACGAAATATTAGGCGTTAATAAAGGCGCGTCTGAAGCTGATCTTAAGAAGGCTTATCGTCGCCTGGCGATGAAGTACCATCCCGACCGCAACAGCGATGACGCTAACTCCGAAGAAAAATTCAAAGAGGCCAATGAAGCCTATGAAGTGCTCAGTGACGCCGAAAAACGCGGTGTTTATGACCAATATGGTCACGCGGGTTTAGATCAGCAAAGCCAAGGTGGCGGCGGTGGTGGTGCTGGTAATTTTGGCGATATTTTTGGTGATGTTTTCGGCGATATTTTTGGTGGTCAGCGCGGTGGCGGAAGAAGCGGTCCTGCACGTGGTTCTGACCTGCGTTATAACCTTCGCTTAAGTTTAGAACAGGCAGTTAATGGTGATACTACCGAAATTAGTATTCCCGTATTGGCGGGCTGTGACGTCTGTGATGGATCTGGTGCGAAAGAAGGTACGTCGGCATCTACTTGTCCTGACTGTAATGGCGCAGGCCAAATCAGAGTCTCGCAAGGTTTCTTTTCATTACAGCAGACTTGCCCACGTTGTCGTGGTGCGGGTCGTGTTATTACCGATCCATGTCGATCCTGTAGTGGTGCTGGCCGGGTTGAGCGGCGCAAAAAGCTCTCAGTTAAAATTCCTGCGGGCGTTGATACTGGCGATAGAATCCGTCTATCTGGCGAAGGTGAGGCCGGCCCGAACAATGGCCCGGCGGGAGATTTATACGTACAGATAGATGTCAACGATCACGCCATATTCCAGCGAGACGGCAAACACCTTTATTGTGAGGTGCCAATTTCCTTTGTTGATGCTGCATTGGGTGGCGAGCTGGCCGTGCCGACATTAGATGGGCGGGTAAACCTTAAAGTCCCAGCAGAAACTCAAACTGGCAAGGTATTTCGTTTGCGCGGTAAAGGTGTCACTCAGGTGCGTAGCACCGGTGTCGGTGATTTGCTGTGTAAGGTCGTCTTAGAGACTCCTGTGAAATTGACCGACGAGCAGCGTAAGCTATTAGAAGATTTTAAGGCGTCATTGGGCGCCAGTACTAAGCATTCGCCACGAGAGAAAAGTTGGTTCGACGGCGTGAAAAATTTCTTTGACGCATTGAAGTCCTAGCAAATTACACTAGGCGATAAACACAGATCCTTTTCCTGGGAGGGGAGATCGAATGATTCGAGTAGCCGTAGCCGGATGTGCCGGACGCATGGGTAAAACCTTGGTGCAAGCCATTGAAGAGGCACCACAGCTTAGCCTCGGTGCCGCCTTCGAGCATCCAGGGCATTCTTTTATTGGCACTGATGCCGGTGCGCTAGCGGGCATTGGCGATAAAGGCGTGATGATTAGCGCAGACCCTGCATCCCAGGTTGACGCATTTGATGTAGTGATAGATTTCACTATTCCTGAGGCCACTCTTGGCTTAGCGGAGATTTGTGCCCTCCACAGTAAGTCTATGGTTATTGGCACTACTGGCTTGAGCGCAGAGCAGTTAAGCCAGTTGGCGCAGTTTGCTCAGCAGACGTCGCTATTTATTTCACCCAACATGAGCGTGGGCGTAAACCTTTCTTTGCGCCTTATCGAGCTTGCTGCTAAGGCCTTGGGGGACGACGTAGATGTGGAAGTTATTGAGGCCCACCATCGCGACAAAGTAGATGCGCCCTCAGGTACCGCATTACGTATTGGCGAAGTGCTGGCCCAAGCCTTGGGTCGAGACTTGGATGAGAATGCGATATATGGCCGTCAGGGTATAACCGGCGCGCGCGACTCTAAGACAATCGGTTTTTCCACTATTCGTGGTGGCGATATTGTCGGAGAGCATACTGTGATGTTTGCTGGTGAAGGCGAGCGTTTGGAAATTACCCATAGAGCCCATAGCCGCAGCAACTTTGCGCAAGGTGCTTTGCGGGCGGTGGGTTTTGTGCATGGCAAACAACCCGGGTTGTACAACATGCAAGACTTACTCGGGCTATAACTCAGGCGTAATTTTTGCTGCATTTTCGTCTATGCCTGCGTACAATGCTGCTCCAGTCCGCACACTCCAATTTTAGTGAAGACTATAGGTCCTAATGCACCTATTGAAGCGTTTGCTTGGGCGATAAAAAAGCTTTCGATGAGAAGTTTTAGCTAAGCAGCAGGAACGGCGCAAGCTGTTAGTAAGGCGCGTTTAGTGATGTTTGGAGTGCTAGCGAGATAGGTGCGAGATGTAGCCTGAAGCTATTTTCTAGCGAATTGGTGGCCGTTAAAGGTCAGTCAATGAGCGCAACAGGAAATAACCAAGAGAGCCCTCGCAAGTGATTAGCTCAAATTAAGGAAAGTTGTTGATACCGGCTTTATTAGCGCTCGAAGACGGTAGTATTTTTCGCGGCCAGTCGATTGGCGCGCAAGGTATTACTGTTGGTGAAGTGGTCTTCAACACTGCGATGACAGGCTATCAGGAAATACTGACAGATCCCTCTTATCGTCGTCAGATCATTACCCTCACATATCCACAAATTGGCAATACCGGAGTAACCGAAGAGGACGCTGAGTCTGATCGTATCTGGGCTGCCGGTTTGGTTATTCGGCAAACGCCGAAGCGCGTCAGTAGTTGGCGTCAGCGTGGCTCATTACAAGATTATTTGGTTGAGCAAAATACCATTGCCATTGCCGGCGTAGATACACGTCGACTGACGCGAGTTATTCGTGAAAAAGGAGCCTTAGCTGGGTGTATTTTGGCTGGGCCTGAGGCGGATACTGAGGAAGGTCTAAATCGTGCGCTGGAGCAGGCGCGCAGTTTTGCTGGGTTGCAGGGCATGGATCTGGCTCAAGAGGTTTCTGGTGAGATTCGTCCTTGGACGCAAACTCCTTGGGATTTAGCCACTGGCTATGGGACATTTTCCCCAGCCGATGCGGCAAAGACCTTTCGTGTTGTAGCCTTTGACTTTGGCGTGAAACGAAATATTTTGCGCATATTGGCGGGCAAAGGCTGTGACCTTACAGTTGTACCAGCTAAGACAACGGCTGAAGAAGTATTAGCCATGAAACCAGACGGCATTTTCCTTTCTAACGGCCCTGGTGATCCGGAGCCTTGCGATTACGCAATCACTGCAATTCAAAGCTTATTAAAGACCGGCATACCAATATTTGGTATCTGTTTAGGCCATCAGCTTTTGGCCCTAGCCAGTGGTGCAAAGACAATGAAAATGCCCCATGGACATCATGGCGCTAACCACCCGGTACAAGATTTAAAGTCAGGTGTTGTCATGATTACCAGTCAGAACCACGGTTTTGCTGTAGACGAAAATAGCCTGCCGGAAAATTTGGCTTGCACGCACAAATCGTTGTTTGATGGCACTGTGCAAGGCGTTAATCGAACGGATGTTCCTGCGTTCGGCTTTCAAGGCCACCCCGAAGCAAGTCCTGGGCCACAGGATTGCGAATATCTATTTGATCAGTTCATCGATTTGATGACTGATAACCTGTCTAAAGGGGTATAAGGTGCCGAAGCGAACCGACATCAAATCCGTCCTCATCCTGGGTGCTGGACCTATTGTCATTGGTCAGGCCTGTGAGTTTGACTACTCCGGTGCGCAAGCGTGTAAAGCTCTGAAAGACGAGGGTTATCGCGTTGTTCTAGTGAATTCAAATCCAGCCACCATAATGACTGACCCAGCCATGGCCGACGCAACTTATGTTGAGCCGGTTGAGTGGACTACCGTTGCTAAGATTATTGAGCGCGAACGCCCTGACGCATTACTGCCGACTATGGGCGGCCAAACTGCTTTGAATTGTGCGCTAGATTTGGTTCGAGAAGGCGTCTTGGAAGAATTTTCTGTTGAGCTGATTGGCGCCAGCCAAGATGCCATTGATAAGGCCGAAGACCGAGAGCGCTTTGATAGAGCCATGAAATCTATTGGTCTTTCGACGCCTCGATCAGCTATTGCGCACAGCATGGAAGAAGCTATTCAGGTGCAAAGCCAGCTGGGTTTCCCCTGCGTTATTCGCCCCTCATTTACAATGGGTGGCAGTGGCGGCGGCATTGCCTACAACCGTGAAGAGTTCGAGGAAATATGTACTCGAGGCTTGGATCTTTCGCCTACCTCAGAATTGCTTATTGATGAGTCGTTGTTGGGCTGGAAAGAGTTCGAGATGGAGGTGGTGCGCGACAATAAAGATAATTGCATCATTGTTTGTTCCATTGAAAACTTTGATCCTATGGGTGTGCATACAGGCGACAGTATTACCGTTGCGCCAGCGCAAACTCTGACAGACAAGGAATATCAACTTCTGCGCAATGCTTCAATTGATGTGTTGCGAGAAATTGGTGTAGATACCGGTGGTTCAAATGTTCAATTTGGCATAAACCCAGAAGACGGCCGCGTTGTTGTGATTGAGATGAACCCGCGTGTTTCTCGATCCTCTGCTTTGGCGTCTAAAGCCACAGGATTTCCAATTGCTAAAATCGCGGCTAAGTTAGCGGTTGGCTATACCTTGGACGAACTCGGTAATGATATTACCGGTGGCGTTACCCCGGCTTCTTTTGAACCCAGTATTGACTATGTTGTTACCAAGATACCTCGGTTCACCTTTGAAAAATTCCCAATGGCAGATGCACGCTTAACCACCCAGATGAAATCTGTGGGTGAAGTCATGGCGATAGGGCGAACTTTTCAAGAGTCGTTGCAAAAAGCCATGCGCGGACTTGAGATTGGCATGTCGGGTTTTGATCCGATCATCGATCAGAGCGATTCAGAATGGCGTGGTGTGCTGAAGCGTGAGTTACGTAACCCAAGTTCTCACCGGCTATGGTACGTGGCAGACGGATTTAGAACCGGCATGAGTGTTGATGATCTGTTTGAGTTGACGAAAATAGACCATTGGTTCTTAGCTGAGATTGAAGATTTGATTTTGGCTGAAGCAGAGTTGGAAACCCGAAGTGCGTCTAGCCTGACTAAACAAGAATGGCTAGTTGCCAAAACTAAAGGTTTCTCCGATCCGCGATTAGCCAAGTTGATGAATACAACTGAGACTGAAGTGCGCGAAACCCGGCACGCCCATGGCGTTAAACCGGTTTATCGACGGGTAGATACTTGTGCCGCTGAATTTCCTGCCAGCAGCGCCTATATGTATTCAACCTATGAGGAAGAGTGCGAATCGCTGCCGACAAATCGAAAGAAAATCATGGTCCTTGGTGGCGGCCCAAACCGTATTGGTCAAGGAATTGAATTTGATTATTGCTGTGTTCACGCGGCCTTAGCAATGCGTGAAGATGGCTACGAAACCATCATGGTTAACTGTAATCCAGAAACCGTTTCCACTGACTATGACACCTCAGATCGACTTTATTTTGAGCCGCTTACCCTTGAAGATGTTTTGGCCATTGTAGAAGTTGAACAACCTACCGGTGTAATTGTGCAGTTTGGTGGTCAAACGCCGCTCAAATTAGCCGATGATCTTGCTCGTCTTGGGGTGCCAATTATCGGCACCAGTCCAGATGCCATTGATCGAGCGGAAGATCGTGAACGCTTTCAACAGTTAGTGGTGAAATTAGGTTTGCGTCAGCCGTATAACCGAGTCGCATCTAATACAGAGCAGGGTATTGAGCGGGCAGCGGAAATTGGCTACCCAATTATTGTGCGCCCTTCTTATGTTTTGGGTGGTCGGGCAATGGAGCTGGTTTACAACCCAGAAGAACTTAGACTGTACATGCAAAATGCGGTGGACGTGTCTAACGACTCGCCAGTATTGCTGGACAGATTCCTTGATCAGGCCGTAGAAGTGGACGTTGACGCCATCAGTGATGGAAAAGATGTAGTCATTGGCGCGATCATGCAGCATATCGAGCAAGCAGGCGTGCACTCTGGTGATTCGGCCTGTTCCCTGCCGCCTTATAACTTGCCTATGGATATCCAAAACGAGATCCGCGAGCAGGTTAAAGCACTGGCCATTGAGCTTGAAGTTATTGGTCTGATGAATGTTCAGATGGCGGTCCAGGGTAAGGACGTGTTTGTCATCGAGGTTAATCCGCGAGCATCTAGAACAGTACCTTTCGTGTCTAAGTGTATTGGCGTTTCCTTAGCTAAGGTTGCAGCACGCTGTATGGCAGGTGAGACCCTAGCCAGTATAGGTTTGACCGAGGAAATTATTCCGACTGCGTTCCATGTTAAAGAGTCGGTGTTTCCGTTTAACAAGTTCATTGGCGTTGACCCCATTTTGGGGCCTGAGATGAAATCTACTGGCGAGGTTATGGGCGTGGGTCTGACCTTTGGTGAGGCTTTTGCAAAAGCATCTTTGGGCGCGGGTGAACGCCTACCCAGTGGCGGCAGAGCCTTCCTCAGTGTTAAAGATTCAGATAAGCCTGGCGTGGTGAAAGTGGCTAAAGATTTGGTAGATCTTGGTTTTGAATTGGTGGCAACTACTGGCACGTTGCGGGTGTTGCGCGAAGCGAATGTTGAATGCAGCTTGATTCAAAAAGTTAATGAAGGTCGCCCTGACGTTTCGGATATGCTCAAGAACGAGCAGATCGACCTAATCATTAATACAACGGAAGGGCGCCAGTCTATTGCCCACTCTGCAATTATTCGACGTCTGGCGCTGCTTAAGAAGGTGTGTTACACAACTACATTGACTGGTGGCGAAGCACTAGGTATTGCGATTCGAGAAGGTATAGGTGATCGAGTTACCAGTTTGCAGGACTTGCACCAAAAGCTTGCTCAACAGGAGTAATTGATATGCCTATTCCAATGACTATTGAAGGTGCCGAAAGCTTGCGTAAGGAAGTTGGGCATCGCAAAACCGCACTACGCCAAGAAATCACCCAGGCCATTGCCGAGGCTCGGGCCCACGGTGACCTAAAAGAAAATGCTGAGTATCACGCTGCGCGCGAGCAGCAAAGTTTTAATGAGGGTCGAATTCAAGAAATTGAAAGCAAGCTAGCTGACGCTCAAGTTATTGATCTGAGCAAGATTCCAGCTACTGACAAGGTGATATTTGGTTCAACAGTGACCCTAATGGATACCGATACAGAGGTGGTTAAGGTTTACCGCATAGTTGGTGAAGATGAAGCAAACTTGCGTGAGGGCAAAATCTCGGTAATGTCGCCTATCGCTCGGGCGCTTATTGGTAAGTCGCTTGATGATGTTGTACGTGTTGCGGCACCAGGTGGTGATCTTGAGTATGAGATAACACACGTATCCCACTGAAAGAGTTAAACTGACAAAGGCAGGTAATTACACCCTGCCTTGAGACAGACGGCTATCAGATAACCGCCTGCATTTAGGTAAAAGCTTTTGTTTTTTCAGCCTTTAAAAATTTGCGGGTTGCTTGTGTTGGAGCCGGGGATCAGAAATCTTTCGCATCCACATAACGACTGACATTTGAGAGCTTTGCATTGGCCTTTGGGTTTTTGCGGTACAAAACGGCAATTTTGCCAATTTTTTGCAGCACCATAGAGCCCGTTTTTTGTGCAAGTTCATTGGCAATTTCTCGCCTTATCGCGCGGTCATTGTCGAACACTTTGACTTTAATTAGTTCATGATCGTTAAGTGCTCTCTCAGTTTCTTCTATTATGCCTTCTGAGAGTCCTCGCTCGCTCACCGCGACCACAGGATCAAGATGATGGGCGATGCCTCTAAGGGATTTTTTTTGCTGCGAACTCAATGGGATATTTTTCATTCGGGTATTCTATAAGACTCGCCTCACAGAGTATTGATAAAAAACATGGTAAAACGCAGTAAATCTAGTGATCGCTGGTTGCAGCGCCAGCGTAAGGACCAATTTGTCCGGAAAGCCCAAGATGGCGGCCAAATTTCTCGCGCCCACTTCAAATTGGCGCAGATTGATCAGCGTTATAAGTTGGTAAAGCCGAATCGGCGCGTTTTAGAGTTGGGAGCTGCTCCTGGCGGCTGGACTAACTATTTGGAAGAGCGGCTGGGTGCCGGGCTACTGATCGCTATTGACCCACTGCCGATAACCTGTGGCGATAGAACTCACGTTATTGAGGGGTACGCTGGCGAATCGGCAGTTGATGATGAGATAGAGCGTATCTTAGCAGGACAGAAACTCGACCTTGTTTTATCAGATATGGCCCCAAATATATCTGGAGTCAGGGCAGTAGACCAAGCGAGAGCAATGGATTTGGCGGACATTTCGTTAGATAGTTGCCATCGCTGGATGAATCAACGTGGTGCCATGGCTATTAAGGCCTTTCAGGGTGAAGGTTTAGATGACTGGGTGAAGGATTTGAAAAAAATCTTCAAACAGGTGCATATGACTAAACCTAAGGCCTCGAGGCCGGAATCTCGTGAAGTGTTTGTTGTGGCAATAGATTTTTTGCCCGAATAGAGCTTCAGTAACATGAGAATGTCTAAGCTTTAAAGTAGATTTGCCGCCAATTTCACAACCAATGCGGCACACTAGCTCGGTAACTTTCTGTCAGCGCAACCGAATAGGGTGGGTTTGCGGTAGGTTATCGGTTTGAATATGACCATCGGCTTAGATGGGCGCATAACAGCGCTTATTCGAGTTCCGTGTCCAATAATTAACAGAATGTGAGGTAAGTCCCGTGTCAGATATGGGAAAAAATATAGTACTTTGGCTGATCATAGCGGCCGTTTTGCTGACAGTGTTTAACAAATTTGATGTGGCGCCACAAACGCCAGAACTCAGTTATTCAGAGTTTCTGAGTGACGTTGAGCAGGGGCGCATAACCAGTGCCACTATTCAGGGTGATAAAATTTATGCTGAGGACACATCCGGTAATAAGGTGACCGTCACCCGATTGTCTAGTGATTTAGCTTTGACCGACCGTTTACGTGATGGAGAGGTCAGATTCGAAGTCGCACCAGAAGAGAAGCAGGGCTTTTGGACACAGCTATTAATTGCCAGTTTCCCTATCCTGATCATCTTGGCAGTAGCCATGTTTTTTATGCGCCAGATGCAAGGTGGCGGTGGTGGTCGCGGTGGTCCTATGGCGTTCGGTCGCAGCAAAGCCAAGCTTCTATCGGAAGATCAAATTAAGACAACCTTTGCCGATGTGGCTGGGGTTGATGAAGCAAAAGAAGAAGTTCAAGAGTTGGTGGAATTCCTCCGCGATCCTGGCAAGTTTCAGCGCCTAGGCGGGCATATTCCTCGGGGTGTACTCATGGCTGGGCAACCTGGCACCGGTAAAACTCTATTAGCTAAGGCCATTGCAGGAGAAGCCAAGGTACCTTTCTTCTCCATCTCAGGATCAGACTTTGTTGAAATGTTTGTTGG
>CAJJAQ010000010.1 GCA_905182095.1 uncultured Pseudomonadales bacterium
CTTGTCTACCTTGTCTACCTTGTCTATTGGCGCAATCTACCGATGCGGCTTACTAGTGTGCTCTAGTAACACGTTGTACTGGAGAGAATTGTTAGAAAAACCTTTTTGGAAGTTTCTCTTACCGCCATTATTTTCCTCTTTCCTCTTTTTTTCTTTGCTTTCTTTGCTTTCTTTGCCGCTGGTTGCCGTGAAGAGCAGCGACGGCCAGTCGGGTTTGCCGACGCAATTGCAGGTAGTTGGTACTTATCATGTTTGAGGTGTGATAAAACTAAGGCAAGAGAGATAGGGGAAGAGAAATGAGCCAATTAGATCTAATTGTACGCGGTGGCCGGGTGATTGATGGCACCGGTGCCGAAGAATTTACTGGGGACATTGGTGTCCGCGATGGCAAAATTGCCGAGATTAGCACCAATGGGCCCATCACCACACAAGCCAAGCAAACACTGTCCGCAGATGGTGCAATTGTCGCCCCTGGCTTTGTCGATATCCATACTCACTACGATGGCCAAGCCACTTGGTCTAACCGCATGTCGCCGTCTAGTCATCATGGTGTGACCAGTGTGGTAATGGGTAACTGCGGTGTAGGTTTTGCCCCAGTGCGGCCGACCGATCACGACTTATTGATTGAGTTGATGGAAGGGGTAGAAGATATTCCCGGTGTGGCCCTGAACGAGGGTTTGAGCTGGGACTGGGAAAGCTTCCCGGATTACATGGACTATTTGTCCAAGCGCCAGTTTGATATGGATATTGGCGCCCAGATTCCTCACGCGGCACTGCGCGTTTATGTCATGGGCCAACGCGGCGCTGATCGTGAACCCGCAACCGCGGAAGACATTGCGCAAATGCGTCAACTCACTATTGAGGCTATGGCTGCCGGAGCGTTAGGTTTTACCAGTTCTCGCACCTTAAATCACCGCACATCTCGAGGTGAATCTACACCCACCCTGCAAGCGGAAGTGGACGAATTGTTGGGTTTGGCTGGCGCGTTAAAAACAGCGGGTCGTGGGGTGATGGAAATGATCTCCGATTTTGACGACCTAGAAGGTGAGTTTTCATTACTCAAGCAAATGGTCGACACCTCGGGTAGACCTATGTCCATCTCGCTGGCACAAGGCTTGAGCCCTCATGGTTGGCGCCAGATCCTTGGTAAAATTGAGCACGCCAGCGACAGCGGCTTGGTGATGCGTGGTCAAGTTGCCCCTCGCCCAATTGGTATATTGTTAGGACTGACCACAACTTTAGCACCGTTTACTACGCGGCCCTCATTTACTGAGTTGGGTCAGATGCCTTTGGCCGAGCGTTGTGCGGCCCTTGCAGATCCAGTGCGCAAGGCGAATATTTTGGCTGAGGAAACCGGCCGCGGCTTTGCACGTCTTTATGACTTGATGGATGAAGGG
>CAJJAQ010000011.1 GCA_905182095.1 uncultured Pseudomonadales bacterium
TTTGAATTATTCGATCCGTTATCATAAAAAGCTTTGGCTTTTTGTTGCTCACGGGAATCCTTCATACCTTTAAATAGACCCATTTATTGGCGCTCTAATAAATTATTCTGCCAAGCACAATTATACATTACAACAATAACTTGGCGGGTAAAGTTAGCCCGATTATACTACCTACCGATAGCGGTAGTTAAAAGCGTTCTCTAACTCATCAATCCGCGAAGTTTTTTTGCTGTTTCAGAAATGATCTGGCTAACTCGAGATTCGCTGACATTTAGAATGGCGCCAATCTCTTTAAGGTTCATTTCTTCTTGGTAGTAAAGGGCTAGAACCAATTTTGCTCGTTCAGGAAGTTGCTCCACTGAGTCGGCTAAACTTTTAATCATTTGTTCTTTTTCAAGATTTTCGTCAGGCCCATCTTCTTTCTGAGTGAATTCTTCAAACTGATTAGGCGTAGCATCACTACTGACAATATCCACGCCCTCGGCAATAATTCGTTCTTTTTCGTAGGTAGCGACGTCTTTATTCAAAAAGTTGGCGACTTCACTGCTCTTTGGTGGTCGGCCAAACTCTCTACTGAGGGATGTTCTGGCGTGATCCTGCTCGCGCTTAATAGTGATCGCAGACCTTGTCGAATAGGAAATGCGCCGCACTTCATCAAGCATTGCACCCCTAATTCTGGTTTTTGCGAAAAGCTCGAACTCTATACCCCTTGAAGGTTCGAAGGATTTTTGCGCATGGATTAAACCCTCCATGCCCGCCTGAATCAGATCATCTGTGGCAATACTCGAGGGCAACCTTGTTCGTAAATGGTAGGCGATACGTTTCACCAGCGTATAGTGCTGGCCAATAGAGATACCCTTAGTTGCATCTGCTTGGTTTTCTGAATATGCGTCGATATCAGACATAGAGGGAAGCCGTCTAGTTAACCTTTTCCGCGGGATTGGCGGTGAATTTTTGCGAGTTTAGTAATGCGACTAATGATTTAGCGAAGTTTCTAAAGTTTGTTGCCGCCCGACTACTCGGATGGTCTGTAAGCAGGCTTTCTCTCCGTCTGATGATTTGAGACAAAAGGTCATCTTGTATAACCGAGTGCAGATAATTCACCGGCTCTTCAAGAAACTGCATGCAGACCCGATTCATTTTATTGAACAGACTTTGCCCAGAGTCTTGGGAGGCAACTTTATTTGGAATAACAAAGAGCGTTTCCAGCCGATCTTTGCGGCTTTCAAGCTTGATTAAGCCGTAGGCATCGGCAATAGATGCTGGTTCATCTTGTAGAATCACCAACCGCGCATCGCAAGCATCTAAGAAGCTCATGTTAGAACTAGATAAGCCCGCTGCAGAATCGATGATCAAAATGTCCAGATCATGGTAGGTTTGCAAAATTTGCTCGACCAACGACTTAGCCTGCATTGCGGTAATATTTGCTAAAGACTCATTGCCAGATGCGCCAGGTATCAGTAGCAAGCCGTCGTCATTAGTCACACTGACCTCTTCGACACTTTTCTCACCGCTAAACACATGGCTGACGTTAAAGGGGGCATTAATACCCAAAATAATTTGTGAGTTGGCGAGACCAAGATCTGCATCTAACAATGCGACTTTGCGATTCTCTCGACACAGCGCTAAGGCTAGATTGACCGCTATAGTGGTTTTGCCAACACCGCCCTTACCGCTAGCAATGCCAATTACCGAAGTTGTATTAACTGATTCAGACATCGTTATTGCACTGGCTCGGATTAATTATTGTGGCGACTTTTATTATATTCATTTTAGTAATCGCTTTGTTCTTGCTTCCATTCACTGGGTGCACATCCTGTGACGCAATCTACTTGGGCTCCTACCACCTCCAGCGCGCTAATCAGCGATTCGAAATCTGGAGCCAAATCTAGTCGAGTCAGAACAATAGAGGATACTAGCCAAGGCGCGCGCTGTCTCAAATTTTCGAGTATTAGCAGCGAGTTATCTGCGGCGAAACAGACATGGGGTATCAGTGCATTTTGACTCACCAAGCTAAACAAAGATTCGTCATCATTGAGCTGATCTGCGTGGCTATCGATGAGGATGTTATGGCTGGCCCCATAGGTTTCTAGGAGTTTTGCCAAGGCTTGCTGATCGGCGGCTTGAAAATAGGCGATGTTGAGTTTTTGCGCTTGCCGGCTGAGTGCTGGCCAATAGTCACTTTGGGTATTTGCCGAGTCTGGTTGCGCCAAAGTGATCAGTGCCATAGGTCTATGTGGTTGATCAGCAGCGCTAGCCTCAGCAGCCAAATTATCCGCAATTTGCATGATGCAGTTGGTTTTGCCACTGCCTGGTAGGCCGAGAAAAAGGTGGGCGCCCTGCCAATCTCTTTGTTGCCCTGGGCATAGTTTATTTAGCCGCTGTATTTGTTCTAAGACGTTCTGGAATTGGTCTTCGCCGCGTTGTTGAATTAGCCGGTTAAATGACGAGATGGCGGCTCTTGCGCGGTCAATAGGAACATTAGCGTTGGATTGATGCTGTAGTGTTTCGCGTAAATCCGAGAATTCCGACTGAATTGTCTGCATAAGCTGTCGCATCTCACTCATCGAAGTCTCTGACTCTCGAATGGGTGTTGCTGCTTGTTGTTCAGATTTAGCCCTAGGTTCGACGGCAATTTCGTTGGCTGCCGCTTCCGCTGTGGATGAGCGGAGTGCGCTACCCAATTGACTTGAAAAGCTGTCTTTGTCCAACTTGGCAAAACCATCAGCAGGGTCAACTGAAGAGTTATTAGCAAACACCTTTGCGGTGTTATTCGCTGGACTCGTATCAGCTGGCTCTTTGACTGAGGATTTCGCCGCCTTGGACAGCATATTAACAACCGCCGTGGCAGAACTAGGCTCTGGAGTTTCCTCCGGCGCAATTTCAACGGCGCAAATCATCTCAGTCTTGTTACCAATACGGTTGGTGCTAATGATTAAAGCTTCTTCCCCACAACTGGCCCTTACCTGCTCCATGGCAGATTTAGTATCAGCGGCTACAAATCGTTTTAGTTCCATAATTTACTCTCGCAAGAATTAGTCTTGCTCAATCTCTCGTCGGTTAACTTCAATAGATGAGACCACGCGAATGGGCTGATCGTCGGGGATTTCTGTGTAGCACAGTACGGTTAGATCTTTCGAAGATCTGCGTAGCAGGCGTGCTAGCCAAGGCCTAAGTAGCGGTGAAACTACTAATACAGCGGGCAATTCCTGCTGTTCTAGCTCTTCAATGGTGTCTCTAACAGACTTGAAGAAACTCTCAGCTAAAGACGGTTCTAAGGCAATTTCGTCGTAGCTGTTGGCGCGGCTGACTAAGTCGCTCATTAACTGTTCTAGTTCTGGGTCAAGGGTCATCACTGCGAGTTCTTCGTCAGATTCAATAATCTCTTGGACGATTAAGCGCCCCAGTTTTGGTCTGACTAGGGCCGCAAGTTGGCCAGCGTCTTGAGTGCGGCCGCTTTCTTCTGCCAAAGTCTCGAGGATTGTGCGCATATCACGTAGTGGCACACGTTCGCGTAGAAGGTTTTGCAACACTCGCACAACGGTGCCCAAGGAAAGTTTTTCAGGAATAAAGTCTTCAATAAGTTTCGGTGAGGTCTCAGCAATTTTATCGATGAGCTGCTGACTTACGTCGTAGGTCATCAGTTCGTCAGCATTGTTTTTAATCACCGCATTGAGGTGCGTGGCAATGACGGTGCTTGAATCAACAACGGTATAACCAACAGCTTGAGCATATTCACGCTCGGAGGATTCAATCCATACGGCATCTAAGCCAAATGCAGGATCTTTGCCAGCCTGACCTTGTATTTCACTCAAGACGTTACCCGGATTAATGGCCATTTCTTTGCCTACCGCGATGGTGCCCATGCCGCGTACCGAGCCGTTCAGCACAATGTGGTAAGAATCTGGCGCATTGTCCAAATTGTCGCGAATTCTGATAGAAGGCAGCAGGAAGCCCATTTCGGCCGAGAGCTTTTTACGAATGCCTTTAAGGCGATTTAGTAAACGACCGCCAGTTTCAGAGTCCACCATAGGAATAAGCCCATAGCCCAACTCTAAACTGATGACATCTACCTGACCGGCGTCATCCCAATCGAGCTCAAGTAAATTTGGATCCGCAGGCGCAGCATTCGCATCAGGCCCGTCCAGCGCAGTCTCAGGAAATTCCCGGGCCAGCTTTTCTTGCTTAGTGATATAGAAACCCAATCCTAGCGCTGCTGCACCTAATGATAGGAACACCAAGTTTGGCATGCCCGGAATAACACCCATAAAGAACAAAATGCCACCAGCAATAAAAAATGCCAGAGGGTTAGCCAGTTGTTTGCCTGCTTGCTCGGGAGAGGATTCAGAAGTAGCTACTCGAGTTACGATAATCGCCGTAGCTAGCGATAGAATAATTGCCGGCAGCTGTGCCACCAGGCCATCGCCAATAGTCAGTAGAACGTAATTCTTGCCTGCTTCTGCCAGGGTTAAATCGTATTGCAGTAGGCCAATGCCGAGGCCGCCAACCAAATTAATGATGAGAATCAATAAACCCGCTATGGCATCACCGCGAACGAATTTAGAGGCACCGTCCATTGAACCAAAAAAGTCAGATTCTTGGGTGACTTCCATGCGCCGCTGTTTCGCCTCAGCTTGATCAATAACGCCTGCGTTCAGGTCCGCGTCAATGGCCATCTGCTTGCCTGGTAGGGCATCTAGCGTGAAGCGAGCGATTACTTCGGAGACACGCCCAGCACCCTTAGTGATGACGATAAAGTTAATGATCATCAGAATTGAGAAGACTATAAAGCCGACAACATAGTTACCACCGATAACGAACTCGCCGAATGCTGCAATGACTTGCCCAGCAGCGTCGCCGCCCTGGTGTCCTTCCAAAAGAACAACACGAGTAGAGGCAACATTCAGTCCTAGCCGTAGCATTGTGGCGAACAAAATGATGGTCGGAAAAGATGAGAACTCCAGGGTAGAGGAGGTGTTTAGCGCCACCATAATGATAAGCAATGCCAACAGGATGTTCAGGGTGAAGAAAATATCCAGCATGAACGGTGGCAACGGCAAGATCAGCATGGTCAAAATCCATACGATCACGACCGGCATAGCCAGTGACTGCCATGGGATGTCCAGTGACAACTGTCGAAGATCTGACAATGTAAAAGAACTAGATGCCATTTCGTTTAAAAACCTTGTTCGCTGCTAAAATTATTGACGAAAAATACCGACTTTTCGCAAATTCACGTGGTTGGAATGCGTCCACACGCTAGAAATGCAGGAACCGTGCCTATTACTGAAAAAATTTTCACTTTGCGGAAATTATTCAAGAAATTTGAGTTTTGACCGACTGAAGGTACAGTAGAAAAGCAACATAGAGTTCATCATGTATTTACCAAGTTCAGGCCGAGCAAATTCTCCTTCGCTGCAAAAGCAGTTAAGCCAATGGCTATTTGTCATCACTTTGGTCGCCATTACAGGTGGTTGTGCTAGCCAAGAACGTAGCCAAGATGCCTATGGCATGACTCAAGGCCAAGGCATTGTTGCCACAGGTTATGCGGTTATTTCTTCTCAACATGGAAATACTCCTGCGCAGAAACGGCTGATGGCGATTAAGGCCTCCAAGTTGGATGCCTACCGAGCCTTAACTGAGCAGGTTTATGGTCAGTATGTAAATGCCACCGGAACAATGGTCGACATGGCAATTACTCAAAACCAGATGCGTAGTCGTGTCGAGGGTGTTATTTACGGTGCGGTTTTGGTCAGTATCACGCCAATTGGTGGAGAGACTTATGAAACGAAGCTTTCTTTAAGCCAACAAACCATCAACGAGTTGGTCCGCAATTATTTGCAGGTTTCTAAAATCGGCAGAAGTTCTGCCAGTCCTGGTAGGTAGTAAAGATGACATTGGCGGGATCAAAAGCAGTGACAAGTTGCAGCAAGCGCAAAGTGATGGCATCGATGCTAGGTGTGCTTGTATTGGTCTTGAATATGTTCAGTGCAACAGCGACTGCCGAAGCCGCTACAACAATGAGCCAGGGCAACAATGGACTGGCCTCGCTAAATGAAATCGATAGTGAGGAACAGTTGGCAATCCTTAAGCAGTCTGTCCTTGACTACGCGATGGATCGTAACGCCAGTATAGCGGCTGCCAGTTGGACCGATAATGACGGTGCGCTAAACGAAGAAGTAATGATGTTTAGCAATCTGCAACTCGAGAAATTACGCCCTCAACCCTATATCAACCGCTTCGGCTTAAAAGGCACCCGCCTAGTAGAAAGCGATACCGCAAATTCAATAGATGGCTCCGCCGAGCAAAGCTGTTCGCGTCCTGGGGCAAGACGACAACGTTTAAAGTTAATCGTGGCACCTGGCGAATCTGCTGATACCAGCGTACTTAACCTAATACGTGATGGCGCCAGATTAATCAGAGAAGACTTTAAACAGGCTGCCCGTTTTGGCGCCCTCCAGGATGCAACGATGATAGAGTCCAAAATAATGGGCGCGTCAGCTGGTGCAGACTACTTACAATATATGGTGCTAGGCGAAGCCGTGACCACGGACCTAGAAGTGATGATTAGGTTATCGGGCCGGCCAGAGAAAAAAATCCTCGAGCGCTTTCGGATCACTAAATCCTCCAGAGGCCCTATTCGTCTGAATGTTGAGATCATTGCTCAATCGAGTTTAGGCGTGCAGTTTCGTCAAAGCGGTTCTATTCTCGTAAAGTCTGACGCTGCGGACAAACGCGCTCAAAAAGCTTGGCTTGGATTGCCAAAGGCCGCTGCGACTGAGCTAGCGCAATGGTCGGCTCAGGCGGTAACGGCATTGGGCGCAAATATTCGCTGTGACACCGGATCTGCCATCGTCATCGCGCACAAGACAGATGGTGGGTTACTCATGGCTGGCAAGGATGTGGGTCTATTTTATGGGCAAAAATTCCTTATTATGCCAAGTAGTGCATTGGTCCAGCGCCAAGGGCTGGAGCGCGCATTAAGTTCGATCGGACTTGCCCAGATAACGAGGCTGAACAATCATACGGCAAGTATTGACGTTTATGCTGGACCTGAGCCACGTTCATATAACAGTATGATTGCAATTCCATTGGCCGCATTAGCACCATGAATGCGCTCTTTGGAACGAAAGAAAATAGACCGATGTTAAAAGAAAATCAGGAATTTGTATGAGCGTTCAATCTTTGTTGCCGCCTGGGACTGTGGGTAACCTATTCATTTTGCTGGCGGCGCTGATTTTGTTCTCAGGGTGCGCCAGTGTAGAGCCAGAGCCAGAGCCAGAGGCGGTTGTGGTCAGTGAGGCAGCGCCTGTTGAAGCAATAGATTCAGCTGAACTAGATGCGGCACTGGCTCGGTTAATCCGGGATTTAGAGGCGGCCATTGAAGCCACAAGAGTGGTAGATAAGAATACCAAGGACGCAGTACTTGCTGCTGATGGCACATATATTGTGAAGCCCGGTGATTATCTAGACAAGATCATCAAACAAACTGCGGGCAACTCTACTATTCGCCCTGCAATTTTGCGTCGTGCCTTTGTGCGGGCCAACCCAAGTGCTTTCAAGCGCTCTAATCCAAACTGGATGTTGGCCAATAAACGCCTCAAGGTGCCGGATGCAGATGATATTAAGAAGGTCATATTTAAGGACGTAGATCCAAATAAGGCCAAAGCTGGCGGCGTCGACCCCTATGAAGATTGGATTCAATATCCCTAAGGCTTTCCTTTGCTGAATAATGCACCGGTAACTGCAATTCCAGCCTCAGCCGTTCTTGCTAGGGAACTAACTGGGACCCAGGTGCGTATTCCCCCCGCCCAATCACGCGTGCTGAATCTGCAACCGGGGCAACTGGTGCAGGGGCAAGTTATCGTCAATGGTGATGTACGCACATTACAAATTAAGCAGCAACAACTGCCGTTGCCCTCTACGGCAACATTACCGGCCAAGGTTATCCCGCCCAATCAACCCATAACTCTGCAAGTTAAAGTAGTAGATGGAAACCAAGTGCTGACAGTGGTCCAGCCCGCAGCGCAACGCACTGTCAAAGAAACCGCTAACGCCCGCCCCAATCCACAACTTATTCAACTGAGTCAGTTACAGGCGCGAAATTTGGGTCTAGTGGTTGGTCAATCTATCCAAGCCACAGTTCAGCAACGCGGCAATGCCACGACGTTGCGGGTTGGCGAAAACTCGATCGCCCTGCCCCAGCGGCTTGTTGCGCCCGGGAAAACTATGCAATTCACCGTTTCGTTGCAGCGTGGCCAATATATATTGACCCCTCAGGGTTCAACTTTGCCACCGTCCAGTCTCTCGACACCGGCTTCTGGTGCAGGGCTACCCCGGGATAATTTGATGCAGTTAGAGGGCAAACAATTGGCCCGCCTAACTCAAAACCAAATGACCCAACTAGGCCTGCGTGTGGGCCAGACGGTGACAGCAGTGGTCCGCCACAGCGCGGCCGGGAGCGAGTTGAAGTTACCTAATGGCACTCTGCCTTTGCCGGCAATTTTGAAAAATGCTCAGGCTCCAGTAGCTTTACAACTAGTTAGTTTGCCTGGTGATGCGGGTGGCAAAAGCGCACCCAAATACTTTTTGCTTGCAGCAGGTACTCAATTTGCCGGTGGTGTTAGCCAAGGCGTGCCTTTAGCCGCGCAGCAAGTTAACGCACAAAGCCAATCTAGGATTGCCGTCAGTGCCGGTCAAGCCAAAGACTTATCCAGCCAACTGCGGCCAGAAAACCAAGGCCAGCTGCAGGGCAACGTGATCAGTAAGGGATCAACTACGTTACTTGAAGTAGGCAATCGACAATTCAGTCTGCCCAGAGGATTTGTCGTGTCCCAAGCTCCTGTCGCTTTGGTGGTGGATCGACAAGGCAATAATTTCCTATTGAAACAAGCACAGCCCGCCGGGTTAGCTGCAAATAATCTCAGTGGAGGCGCAAGAATGTTGACCGCAGAACCCATGAATTTGTCCATGCGACCTAATATCGTTTATGTCGAAGGCGCCGCTGCCGGTATGCGCATTAATCCTGAACAAGCGCGGGTCTTAGGGCTGAGAGAAGGCCAAGTGATTAATGCTGTGGTGGCTCAGCGTGCCGACGGCAATCTGTTGTTGGTTGGTAATCAGCAGTTGGCAATGCCAGCACGTATGGCTCTTCCCCAAGGAGTCGCGTCTTTTTTGGTCAGTGTGGTCAATGGCAATATGCTGTTGAGCTTAGTCGACCCCAGTAATGCAAATAAACTCAATCAGCGTGCTGACGCAGATGCACGCTTCGGGCGACTGCTGGGTCATGCAGGTGGCATGCACTTAGGAAGGTTATTTTCTCCCAGCGTTATGCCCCAGGTGTTGGGCGCATCTACTAATGGTGAACTTGGGCAAATACTCCGTGGACTGCTAATGAACTCGCGAGAAATCAGCAGCTCTAGTATTCGGCGATCGTTAGATAACTTTGGTCTATTTACCGAAAGTGAGATCCGCCAGACCGGCATGGCGCCTGCCAATCAGGGTATTAAATCTGTGCTTATTGGCTTGCGTGCTCTTTTTCAAAGTCGTCAATTAGATACCACGTCATTGTCCGGGGCGATAGATGAACTAGAGGCAAGACAGATTGAAAGTCTGGCCCAGCAAGTAGCAGGTAAAACATCGTTGTCCTGGGTGATTCCCTTCGCTGATCAATGGCCGGTGTATATTCGTTTGAGCCAGGATGAAACCCCCGAAAATGCTGACAACAGCGTGCAAAAAACTTGGTCTGTAGACATAGAGGCCGGCTTAGATGCGCAAACATCTATGTCCGCGAATATTCGGGTAGATGCATCAAAACAGATAGAAGTACGGATTTGGCTACCGTCAGTGGAATTATTCACGGTTGCTCAAGCCTCAAAAGAAGAACTGGCTAAGCGCTTGGGCGAACATGGCGTTACCTTGGCCACGCTGAATATTTTCCCCACCTCTAGAATTCCTATTACTGATGATGTGCCTGAACAAAGAGTGGGGCTAAATATCGATGCCTAAGTCCAACGATAAAAGTGGCTGGAACAATCCCAGACAAGGTGACAGCGTCTTTATTGACGGCAATCACAGTGAGAAGAAAGCGGTGGCGTTGATGTATGACCAGGTGCGTGCGCCGATAATAAAAGCCAAGGGCAAGGGGGCTGTTGCCTGGCAGATCATTGAAATTGCTAAGCAACACGGCATTCATGTGGCAGAGGACCCTGTCTTAGCGGAAACCCTTTCTTATTTGAAGCTAGAGCAAGAAGTACCTGAAGAGGTATACCAATCCGTAGCCACGGTGTTGTCTTGGGCCTATTGGTTGAAGGGCAAAGTGCCAGAGCGCAAAGAGTGAGTGGATGTGTCGAAAGGTCAGTGGAAGATCAGCTAAAGGCAAGTTTGAATCAGTAGAGGGGCTGTCGCTTGCGCTTCATTTTGCCCATTTTGTCGTAGAGGTTACTTGAGTTGTCAGTACTTCTTCTAGTGAGCGACGCAAGCACTGTTCTTACCACCTCGAGCTGGCGTTTCAGTAACAAGTCATTGCGAATATGTGCTTCTTTGCACTCGCTGATTAAGCTTCTTGCCTCGTCCCATAGAGGCTCGTTTAATGCCAGAGCTTGGGTATCGCCGGTTGGCCAAGTGCTTTCTAATTTTTGTAGCAGTTCTACTTTGCGAATTTGTACGTTTTCAAGGTGCTCTAAGTTCTTTTCCGATAGTGCAATAAATTCCTCTTCCAAGGTATTCTTTAGAAGAGTACCAATAGAAATGACTTCGGTTATGACCTCTACGTTGGACATTTAGTCAGCTGGCTAAATTAACTGTTCCAACGCTGCAAAGTTCTCTGCAATACGGCGCGAATCGAGAGGGAAGTTGCCAGATTCTATTGCTTGGCGCATTTCTTGTACGCGCGCGTCATCGAAACTAGCTGTTTCGCCGCCGGCACGTATCTCGTTGCTCAGCGTAACTTCTACACTTGCAGAGCGCTCACTGGCAGTTGCAGCGCTTGGTGCGCCGGATGTCTGGGCTGTAGTTGGCTTGGCTGCTCTGTTCGCAGCAACCCCAGCGCTATTTGATGAATTAATACTATCGACCATGTTTCGCTCCTGAATAAGCGTTATAAAACTATCTAAGAAGGCAATCGACTAAAAGCCGGAAAACTTTAGCCACTTTACCGTGTTTAATCAAATGTTTAGCGAATTTACCTACTATTTAGTAGATAAAGTTTTTGCTTGGCTTGCGCCGGTGACAATTGCCGATACTCGACGCTGACTCTCTGTGTTGAGCAATCGCACTTGCTCGCCTAAAAAACCGTCCTCCAGCGCTACAACTTCGGAAGAAATTGCGTAGCTGCGACCCTGGGAAAGCAGTGCAACTTTTTCGCCACGCCTGATGAGCTTGCCTTTGGTTAAATCCCGGCGCCGTAAAATATCTCCTGGGTGTAGGAGTTTGCTGGCCGCCAAGTTAGCAATATTTTCCATTGAAGTAATGGCGTCTCTAGGAATATTTGTTGCTCTTTCTGTAACGTCGAAAGCTTGTTGGGTAAGCAAAGTGCCGGCAGGCAGAGCCTTATTAACCACTAGCACCCTCCTCGGTTGCACTAAATCCTTCTCAGTGAGGATATAGCCCGGTCGCATGGCGCGTGCGGAGAACCATTTTACTGACCCATCCAGCTTGCTGAGGGCGCCCTTTGGTGTGCGGTGCGGTGGTAGCTGGCTCGCAGTGAAATCTTTCGCGGTGACTTTTCTTCCGGCCTCAATGACAGCAATGGGTGTTAGCACGTTGATCAAGGCGACTTTGGCAGCGACCCGCTCATTGGCTTTGGCTCTAATAAGCCGTGACCATCCAGTCTCGGCACAACTTACCTTAAGCATAAAAGCGGATTGCGGTTCCTTTAAAGAGGTGCTGGTGGAAAAAGTGAAAGTTTTACAGCCCGGTACCTGTAAGCGTCGATCTTGAGTGGCGAAGTTATAGAGGCCTTGCTGTGCAAATTGCTCTTGTGACCAGTCAGCGATTTGTAACTCAAGATTGGCTATCGCCTCCGACTTATCTAGGGCATCTGACAGCGCGCTGGTCGGCACAGCTAAACCTGTGGATGTGAGGGCCAGCTGAAGAACAGAAAGCAAAACAAATCTTGCTGTCCATCCCCGCCGTTGATTTTCTCTCTGAGCTGTTTGCACGTTGATTATCGCTGCCAAGTTTATAAGCCGACAGATTTCGGCATAGTTGTACTGGCTATGCAATGAAGGTGCCATACCGCTTACCAATTAATGTATTTGTTAAAAACCATCCGTTGTCGCGATCTCTAAACACCCAGCCGAGCCATTGTGACGGCCCATCCATCCCCATTCATCCCCACCCTTGGTGAAGACTGTTTCTATATATGTTTTTTTTAACGGCATCTCGAATCGTCGAAATTTCTACGGCTTTGCTCTGACGGAATTTTGACAGTCGGCAAATTTCGACCGAATGCGGACGCATATCGCCGGATAAAAGTCGCCGCTTCTGTGAAAAGCGCCGTAAAACATAGGCAAAACAGCGCTCTCATCGGGAAAAACAAAGTTGGCACAGCAATTGCTTTGTCATACGTGTGACGAGAGATGATGGATTTACTCCTTATCTTATAAGTCGAACGCAAGTTACGAAACTTTAGGAAAGATTGAAATTTCTTTTTAGATGGGGCGAAAAAGTTAGATGAATATTTTAGATAACGTTTTTGGTGTGCATGAAACCGCAATTGGAGTTCGTCAAAGGCGCCTTAGCCTTTTGGGTGAAAACATAGCGAATGCAGACACGCCCAACTACAAAGCAAAGGATGTGGATTTTAAGGCTTTGATGAATAACGAACGTTCGATGTCGACGCGACGCACTCACGAGTCGCATATAGACCACATGGGTGGCTCTAAAAACGGTTTGGTCTATCGCGTACCAAACAACCCTGCTGCTGACGGCAATACAGTTGAATTGAACTATCAGCAAGCACAGTTTGGTAAGGAATCCGCGCGATATACAGCAACTCTGCAGTTTCTTGAAAACAGAATTGGCGGCATTAAACGAGCGCTTCGCGGCGAATAAAAAAATAACAGTAACGAGTAGGTTAAGCAAATGTCATTAGTAATCAACACAAACGTATCGTCTTTAACGGCACAACGCGCCATTGCAGATTCTAAAAATGAATTGACTACGGCAATGGAAAGACTGTCCACGGGTTCAAAGATTAATAGCGCATCCGATGATGCTGCTGGCCTGGCGATGTCTCAGCGTATGACTGCCCAGATCCAAGGCCTAAATATGGCCATTAAGAATTCAAACGATGGCATTGCCATGACCAGGTCGATCGAGGGCGCTATCGCAGAAGTCTCTGACATGCTTCAGCGAATGCGCGAACTTTCTATCCAGGCAGCCAACGGTACCAACAGTGCTTCGGACAGAACCTATCTACAAGACGAAGTAAATTTGCTGATTCAAGAAGTTACGCGAATTTCTGCGAACACTAGATACAACGGCTCGCTCATCCTAGACGGCACATTTATTAACAAGCAGCTGCAGGTGGGTATCGAGGAAGGCGAACACATTACTTTCTCGGTAGATTCAATTGCAGCCAAGCAAATTGGCGCACATACCCTCATCGGCGTTGGTGTAAACCCAGAAACACCAGGAGCAACTGCGCCAATTAACTTGGTAACTACTGCAGAAGATATCGAGATTTTCGGCTACTTGGGGACAAAGACAGTAGAGTCTTCAACTCAGGATACCTCTAAAGAGGTTGCCGAAAAGGTCAATCTGTTGACCGCCGAAACGGGTGTTAAAGCTTACGCTAAGACCTATGCAGCGCTGTCTTCCGGCGATACAACATCACGCACATATAACGTTAAAATCAATGGGTACCAGACCGGCAACTTCATTATCTCTAGCACCGATGTTGGAGACGCCGTAGACGCAGTAAACCGAATCTCAGGCTCTTCAGGGGTCACGGCTAAAGTTGAAAACAACAAAGTGGTTCTGTTCGATGCCGATGGCGACGATATAACTATCGAAAACACGAAGACAGGAGCCGAGTTCGTAGCCCTAGTGGTAGAGAAGCTTGGTGAAGATGGTCTAGTCTCGAACGCAGTTGGCCAGCCTGTACGATTAGGTGCAGGTGCAACCGGTACGAACACCCTTGCCACGTTCACGCAGGCTGCAGGAACGACAGCTCTCTACAATGGGCAGACCCACACAATGACAGATGGTACAACCACGCTGACATTTACAGCTGACGCTGCCGCGACGCCATTAGAGCTGCAAGAAGGATTCAGAAACGCAACGGGCTACGATAACTTTAAATATGACGTCGCCGTAGCTGAAGGCACACCAAATACAACGTCAACCATAACTTATACAGCAAGAGAGCCAGGCGCAATTCAGACAGCCGAAATTCCCACGATAACGCCGCACGCTAATGTGAATGACGAAGCTGGTACAGCTGTTGGCGTAGCTGGTGCCTCTGCAGACGCAACCCGTATCTCAGGAACCCTGAAGTTTGTTTCGGCCAACTCATTTTCTGTAGAACAAGCTGGGGCGACAAAAGCTGTTTTTACACAGGATCACGGCACCTTGACTCAATGGCAGACCGCAGCGCACACATTGTCAGATGGAAAAACGACCCTATCAATTACAGGTCCAGCCGCTGCGACAACCGCTAACTTGGTTGCACTATTCCAGGCAGACGCAAACTACGCCAATTTTGATTACGACATTACAGCAGATGGCACTACCGGCTTTACTTTTACGGCAAAAACTCCCGGTGTAATTAGAACAGCGGATGAACCGATTCTTACCGCCGCTGCAGTGGTAACCACTGAAGGAGTTCTGACAGCCGGAGCTGTAGGCGATCAGGTTGGTTATTTTAAAGACGGCTCTCAAACCGCCGCCTTAGTTGATCTGACCCAAGTAAAGATCAGCACAGAAGCCGGAGCTAGTGATGCGATTTCAATCATTGATGCAGCTCTCGATAAAGTAGCGCAAATGCGCTCCGACCTCGGTGCAATTGAAAACCGTATGGATCATACGATTTCCAATCTCATGAATATCGCAGAAAAGACTGCGGATTCTCGCTCAAGACTCCAGGACGCAGACTTCGCATTAGAGTCTGCGCGCTTGGCCAAGAATCAGGTCTTGCAACAAGCAGGCACATCCATGCTGTCCCAAGCAAACCAAATGAGTCAGTTGGTAATGGAACTTCTACGCGGATAGTGAATAGAACTTCTCAGGAGCAAACGATATGAGTTTAGACAATATTTTAGGTGTAGCCGGCGGCGCAATGGATGCACAAGTCATCCGTATGAACTTAGCGGTATCGAACATCGCTAACGCTGAAGTTTCCGGTAACAGCAGTGAAACAGCTTATAAAGCTAAGCGCCCTGTTTTTGAGACCATATTAGCCTCAGAGGTAAGTGGTCGCCGAGGCGAAGTGGAAGGTGGCGTGCGGGTTAAAAGCATAATCGAAGATTCCAGTACAACACCTGCAACCTATGAACCGAATCACCCACAGGCAGATGAAAATGGTTACATCTATTCATCTAACGTGAACCCAATGAATGAATTAGTTGAAATGACCGCTGCAGCGCGGTCCTTTGAAAGCAATATTGAAGCAATGAATACCGCGAAGCAGTTGATGATGCGCACGGTAGAAATGCTCAAAAAATAGGACAAGTAGATGAGTGAATTAAGTATATCTGGAATCCGTACCTCCGCAGACCTTCGAGCCGCCGCAGCTGCGCCGGTAGAAGAAGATCTGGATAGAAGTGCGTTTCTAAAGTTGTTTACAGCTCAGCTGCAAAACCAAAACCCTTTAGATCCAATGAAAAACGAAGCCTTCGTTGCTCAGCTTGCGCAGTTTTCAAGCTTGGAAGCAACAACCAAAATGTCAGATTCATTAGACCAGTTTGTCAGCTCGCAGTCCGGTGAAAAGATCATGCGTGGCGCCTCTCTTATAGGTAAGAGTGTTTTCGTTACAGGCGCGACTATTACCCAGGAAGGCGGCAAAGTTAAGAGCGGTTTTGCCAACTTAACGGAAACCGCAGACGAGCTTACATTAAGTGTTATCGATGCGAAAACAGGTCAGGTCGTAAACTCAATGGACCTTGGGCCGCAAATTGCGGGTGAAGTTTCCTTCGCGTGGAACGGAGCCAACTTCGAAGGCGAAGCAGCGCCAGCCGGTGAATATTTCTTTAGCGCCCAAGCTCGCAAGGGAGAGAACACCCGCGTAGTACCGGTTTTGGGCGAGACGAAAGTTAAAGGTGTGTCATGGAATGACACGCTTGGACAGGTGCTTGTTGAGATAAGTGACGGCCAAACATTGGCGCTTTCTGAAGTCACAAGAATTTCTGAGTAACAACTCACAACGATATTAATTGGAGCATAATAAATGTCATTTTATACCTCTCTTACAGGGCTTAAAGCCGCGACAACAGAACTAGCATTGACCAGTAATAACATTGCTAACGTCGGTACCAGTGGATTCAAAAAATCACGTGCCTCATTCGGTGACATCTTTGCCACCTCACCCCTACAAAAATCTACATCGGTTGTAGGTCAGGGTGTATCACTAAAAGAAGTACGCCAAGAATTTAGCCAAGGTAATGTTGAGTTCTCCTCGAATACCTTGGACCTTGCGATCTCTGGTGAAGGTTTCTTCCCGCTGAAATCAGCAGACGGCTTGACCGACATCTTTACTAGAAATGGTAGCTTTGTATTGAACGAGCAGTTCAATGTTGTGAACTCCTCTGGGCAAGCACTATTGGCGGCGGCAGTTGACTCCTCTGGTAAGGCGGATTTGGATAAGCTCAGTAGACTTGCGATACCAGTTTCAACGTCTGGTCAGGCAACGGAAACTTCGCTAATCGAATTGGCTTTGAACTTGCCATCAGACGCCAGTGTGATTGACGTGCCGTTTAATAGAAACAACCCTAATACCTACAACAAATCGACGGCGTTGAGCGTATACGACAGTGGAGGTAACTCATACCTTGCTACGATTTATTATGTAAAAACCGCTAACGCGACGGCTAATTCTCCAACTAACAAGTACCAAACCTATGTATATGTTGGTGACGACCAAGTTAACCCTGCACTCCAACAAGCAACAGACAGTAACAGTGAAAAACTGTATGTAAATAAATATGGTGTATTGAAGCCTTTTTCTGAAGTGGAAGATTTGTTAGTTAACAGAAAGACTCAAAAGTTCTCACTAGATGATTTAACAGATGTACGTACCTCGGTTCCAGCGACGATTGAAGGATCGAAACTTCCTAACGATTTAACAGCTGATCAAGGTTTCAATTTCAGCACCTCTGCGTTTACGGCAGTTAATTTAGCCAACTTTATGGCTGTAGATGTCAATAATACTGGAAGTCCGGTAACTATTGATCTATCCGACTTGAAAACACGAAACAGTGCTGTTACTGGCGTTGAGATTGCCTCGATCATGCAGAACCAACTTAATGTAAAGTTTGGTGATGAACGCTACTTTGATTTGACCACCGCCAGTAACAGAACTTTTAATATTAACTACACCACCGGTGGCGTAACTACCGCAGTTCCAATTGACCTCGGCACAACCTTCAATACAGCACCTTTGCAAACTACCGCAACCACTAAAGCGATTGTTGCCGACATACAAACCAAGCTCGACGCCACGATAGGAGCGGGTAAAGTCACAGTGTCTTATGACCAAGCTGAGCGAACTTTTAAGTTTTTGCCAACTTCTTCTTCTGACAGTATGACAGTTAATGCCGGTTCCACGAATAATCTATTCGGTGCAGCGCCTACGGCGGTGGCTGTTGATGCATATGGATTTTATGGTCAAACGATAACCCCAAACGGTGAACTACAACGAGTCGAAAATGAACAACGCTATGGAATCAAAGTTGCTTATGACGGAGCAAAACAAACATTTTCATTCTCATCTGGTTCAACAGGAGACCGCTCTGAGGTGTCAGTTGACTTTTCGGTTCCCGCATATGATGCAACCACCGGTGTTCCAACGGGAATAGATACTAGCGGAGACGGTGTTGTCGATAAGGTCGCTCAATTAGATTTTGCTACTTTTATGGGCTTTGAGGTTACTGGCGCTGGTGATTCGAATTACGCGATTGCGCCATCTGAAACGGCTGTACGAGGCGTCGCATCGCTTCCGGCTATTACCAAAGGCTCGGGTATAGCGGTCAACGTAAATAATAACTTCTCAGTTGACGCGTCGAATAATACCTTCGTAGTCAGTGTGGATGATGTTAAAGGTACTTTGGTACTTCCTACAGGGGCTGGCTATACATTAGACAGCTTCATTGTTGAGTTAGAAAAGGGCATTAACAAGCTGGCCTCGGACACTGGAAGTACAGTGTCAGGTGTGAAAGTAAAGTACGACGCAGAGACCAATGGCCTTGTATTTACCACAGGTAGTACCGGTACCGACTCGTTTATTAAGGTATCAGGCAGTGCGACTTGGGGCCTTGCAAACATAGCTTCGGGTCGTGGTACTACTACGTCTTGGATCAAGCCGTCCCAATCAGCAGATACTGTAAATAACGTCGCAGTTCAAAAATACATCGACGAATTTGGTGTTGAAACGGCGAGCGCAGATGGATTCTCTACGTTGCCAGAATGGTCACCGATCTTTTTAGATAAGGGCGAATTGACATTCGATACATCAGGTAACTTAGTCTCGCCATCTGGTGGTGCACAGTTGGATACGGTGTTCTTGGCTGGTGGTCGTGGTGCTTTGAACTTGACGATTGACTACACAGGAACCACTCAGTTTTCACAAGCCTTCGCAGTAAAGTCGCAATCTCAAGACGGTTCGCCTGAAGGTGACCTAGTCGGGGTCGACATTGGCGATGATGGTTTGGTTGTAGCCAGTTACTCAAATGGCTCCCAGGACTCCCTCGGCAAGATCGTTCTTGTAACCTTCCCAAGTAACGAAGGTCTGCGTCAGAACGGAGACAGTTCTTACTTGTCTTCAGCAAAATCTGGTTCCGCGACATTCGGTGAGGCAGGTACAGCAGGATTCGGAACCATTCGGGCTGGTGCTCGAGAACGATCCAACGTAGACCTAACAACTGAGCTTGTTGGTCTAATCACGGCTCAACGAAACTTCCAAGCCAATGCTAAAGCGATTGAAACTTCGTCTGCATTGACATCCGCCATTATTAATATCCGCTCGTAGGTTAATGACTCATGGATAAAGGTATATATACAGCGGTTGCGTCTATTAACTCGCAACGTATGCAAGAAACGAACTCGGTTCATGAACTTGCAAACGTCTCGACTTTTGGATTCAAAAAAGCTTATCAAATGGCTCTGCAATCCTATCGAGTAGATGGCGATGGCTTTAAGACTCGTTATCTTGCGGGTAATGCAGCTAAGGGTGTTGTTGACTTAACCCCTGGTAGCAGAATCGCCACCGGCAATGATATGGATATTTTCATGAACGGCTCTACAGTGCTCGGCGTGCGCAATGACGATGGCAACACTGTATTTACTCGCCGCGGTGATATACGACCAAACCAGAATGGTGAACTTTCTCTCACTACAGGCCAGGTTGTACTCAACGATGGCGGCGGTCCAATCAATATACCTCTAGATCAAATTCTAACTATCTCCGATGAGGGTGTAGTTTATGCAATGGATCCTAATGACGAAACGGGAGCCACTAACGAAGTAGCACGCCTGTTGCTGCGAGATAGCAGTGAAGTGTCGTTAGAGAAAATGGAAGACGGTCTATTTAAAGTGCTGGGTCAAGCCCCAGGAGATTTTTTGTCAGGCGCGGAAGGAGTGTCAGTTTCTAGCGGCCAGTTAGAAGGCAGTTCCGCGAATGCAATGGACGTCATGGTTGACATGATCGCTGGTACTCGCGCCTTCGAAATGAAGATGAAGCTGGTTAAAGAGCTGGGCGACCTTGGCGACTCTAACAACACATTAATGCGACTTGCTTAAAAGCGCTAGTTTAGGAATAAGAATATGGATGCTTCACTTTGGGTTGCTAAAACAGGACTAAACGCTCAGCAGACAAGAATGAGCGTAATTTCGAATAACTTGGCGAACGTAAATACCAACGGCTTTAAGCGCGATCGTGCTGTATTCGAAGATTTGTTGTACCAAAATATCCGCCAGGCTGGTGGACAAACTGGCGCAGACTCAGTTGCACCTACCGGCTTTATGCTAGGTACTGGAACGCGCATCGTTGCAACAGAAAAGATGCAGGGTCAAGGCAACATGATTGCCACGGAAAACTCTTTAGACATGGCCATTGAAGGACCTGGACTATTTCAGATTCTGCAGCCAGACGGCACCTTGGCATATACCCGAGACGGTAGCTTTAAATTATCGCAAGAAGGTGAGTTAGTTAACTCCGCAGGCTATTTGCTGCAACCACAGATTGCTATTCCCCAAGAAGCAGCAACTATTTCAGTGGGCGGTGATGGCACTGTTAGTGTTGAGCTAGCCAACGGTGGCGGAAATCAGGATATCGGTCAAATACAGATCGCGCGTTTCGTAAACCCAGCCGGCCTAGAGTCTTTGGGACGTAACTTATTTCGCGAAACTCAAGCAAGCGGGCCACCCTTAGTGGGTAACCCTGGAGAACAGGG
>CAJJAQ010000012.1 GCA_905182095.1 uncultured Pseudomonadales bacterium
GACCACAACGGCAAGATGATAGGTGGGCATACCATCTGCTTTAACCAGAACCTGCATATCAATCTGCGTGAACGGAATAGAAATTTCGCCGCGCAGACGGTCCGTGAAGGTGCACTGCCCTTCGCTGGGCACCTTCATTCGAACAACATGCTCGTGTCCTGCTGCCAAGCGTGTTTTTACCTCCGAGGCCTCTAGGTTGCTACACAGCCCATCGTAGCGTGTTGTTTCTTTATTCGCCTGTTGCTGGGAACGTACTTCGTCTAGGCGTTCCTTACTGCAAAAACAATGAAACGCGTGCTGATCGTCCAACAATTGCTGAACGTACTCTTTGTAAATCTCTTTACGCTCACTTTGCCGGTAAGGACCATATGGACCGCCCTTATCAGGACCTTCGTCCCAATCCAGACCTAGCCATTCAAGGGATTCAAATATCGACAGTTCAGACTCTGCAGTGCTGCGCGCCTGGTCGGTATCTTCTATACGTAAAATAAACTCGCCGCCTTCGTGACGTGCAAATGCCCAGTTAAACAACGCCATGTAGGCTGTGCCTACATGGGGATCCCCGGTGGGTGATGGCGCTATTCGGGTGCGCACTTTTTGCGTAGTCAAATGCCTAAAAGCCCATCTTAACAACGTCTTCAGGAATCAGCGGATAAGCAATACCAGCCAGGGATTGAGTTACTCTGACCACTTGGCAGGCATAGCCAAATTCGTTGTCGTACCATACGTAAAGTACCACTCGATTGTCTTTCACAATGATGGCTTCGCCATCAACGATGCAGGCATGACGATTACCTACCATGTCTGAGGACACGACATCTGGTGATGTAGTGAAATCAATCTGACGTTGCAATGAGCTATGCAGCGCGGCGTTACGCAAGAAATCTTTCACTTCTTCCTCAGTGGTTTCGCGGCTCAACGTCAGGTTAAGGATGGCTAACGAAACATTTGGAGTTGGCACACGAATGGCGTTACCTGTCAGTTTGCCTTCCAGCTCTGGGAGCAATTTCACTACCGCAGATGAGGCGCCTGTTTCGGTGATTACCATATTCAAAGGCGCGCCACGTCCGCGACGATTTGCTTTGTGGTAGTTGTCGATCAGATTCTGATCGTTGGTATAAGAGTGCACTGTTTCCATGTGACCATTAACAATCTCGAAGTTGTCATTCATGGCTTTGAGCACAGGCACGATGGCGTTAGTGGTACAACTACCCGCAGCAAGTACGTGATCTTCGTCAGTGATGTCTCGAGTGTTTAAACCAGAAACTATATTCTTGACCGACCCTTTACCTGGCGCGGTTAACACAACGCGCTTTGTACCTTTGGATTTCAGATGCTGAGATAAGCCATCTTTGTCTCGCCAAACACCCGTGTTATCAATAATGATGGCATCATCAATACCGTACTCTGTGTAGTCAATTTTTGCAGGATCGGACGCGTAGATCACGCGAATGACGTTGCCGTTGGCAATGATGCATTCGTTTTCTTCGTCAACACGAATGGTGCCTTTAAAACTGCCATGAATTGAATCACGGCGTAATAAGCTGGCGCGACGAGTAATGTCATCGTCGCTGCCCCTGCGCACCACAATGGCGCGTAGGCGTAGTTGACCACCGCCACCGGTTTTTTCAATCAGTAGTCTTGCCAATAGACGGCCAATACGACCAAAACCGTAAAGTACGATATCCTGGGGTTTCTCTATTGGTGGAACTGTCACGCCAATCACTGAGGCACATTCGCGATTAACGAAGTCTTCAGCACTAATGGCTTTAGATTCAGCCATAAATTTGGTCGCAAGCTTGCCCAAATCAACGTGGCATGGGCCCATATCTAACTTGGAGATTGCCTCAAGTACAGGATAGGTTTCGAATTCAGAAAGCTCATTCTGTTCAACTTGGCGAACATAACGGTGGGCTTTCATTAACTGAGTTACGCTTTGGTTGTGCATTGCACGCCCATAACAATAAACCACGACATTATTACGGTACAGCCGACCGATCATTGGGATCATTCCCTCGGCTAGGGCTTCTCGTTCTTTCCAGTCGGGAAAATAGTCGTCTAGGCTGGGTAAACTCACGTTGTCTCCTTCTCATCCAAGCAATATTTAACATTCAGTGGCTGGTAATTTAGCCACTTGTGAAACTGAGAGTTATGTCGAAAAACCGCAATCAACCGGTGCTCAAGACTCTTCGCAGAGTCTCGCAAACGTATCAATTAGATTACCGACTGTATCTTGAACAAGACCATAGGCCTGCTCAGACAAGTGCTCGACACTTTAAGCGCTGTAAAAATAACAGAAAAAGTTTTTGGGTGTTCTCGATTTCGCTCTCAGCGCGGCGGGAGTTTATCACCAGAGTTGCCGGGATTATAGAATCCCGGCAGCAATAGTTAATAATAGTTATCGATAACGCTGATTTAGGGCGTCTAGCGTGTCGCTTCCTGGGCATAAGTCAGCCTCAGCCAGCTCATTCAAAGGTTGGCTGACTGTATCCATGATGTCATGGCACTCAATTGCATTTGGATCTACATAGAGCAGTCCAGTTACAACCTCGCCCTTCTCTTGCATGCGTTGTACATAGTTCAATGCACCGACCCTATCGTGGGGATCGTAGTCAGCATCTACTTTATATAGCTGCAGTGTAGAGCCATCTGGCATGGCGACGTCTTCACGACTGCCTTCGGCGTAGTCTGCGGTGACTTCGTCATGGGCCATAATCAAATCTGCGTCCATGACGTTATGAATATGATCGCGTACAAACTCATAGCTCTTAGTAGAACCAGAGTGATTATTAAATGCCACACAGGGTGAAATCACATCAATGAAGGCCATGCCTTTATGGCTGAGTGCCGCTTTAATGAGGGGCACCAATTGTTTTTTGTCGCCGGAAAAACTGCGCGCCACAAAACTTGCACCAATTTGCAAAGCGCTACTGACCAAGTCGATAGGCTCGTAAAGGTTGGGGACGCCTTTTTTGCTGGTTGAACCCTTATCATTAGTTGCCGAGAACTGGCCTTTGGTCAAACCATAGGTGCCATTGTTATCGACCAAATAGAGCATATTTATGCGCCGGCGAACGATATGAGCAAACTGACCAAAACCAATAGAAGCACTGTCGCCATCACCAGACACGCCGACACCAATAAGGTCACGGTTGGCCAAA
>CAJJAQ010000013.1 GCA_905182095.1 uncultured Pseudomonadales bacterium
CACTGCTAAGTGAGTGCAGCCCATGCTCTGCCAAGCCTTAGCGTGTTTAACCCACCGATCCGCATCGCCACCCGCGTACTGGGCCTGCGACTGTATGCCAAAGTCATCAAAGCTCAAGCCTGCCTCTTCACGTTTTGCCTTCATGTGATCCAAGCATGCTTGGGCTTTCTCATTTGCGCCCATTAAGGGTATCCATCCGTCACCTAGCCTAGCTGTGCGGTCCAGCAACGCGGGCGCAGACCCGCCAAACCAAACTGGAATTGGCTTGCTTGGACGCGGGTTAATACTGGCTTTATCTATACGGTGATATTCGCCGGTATAGTCTATGGAGTCTTCGCTCCAAAGCTTGCGCATAACTTCCACTTGCTCGGCTTGGCGACGTCCGCGATTGTTGAAGGTTTCGTTAAGGCCGGTGTATTCCACCTGGTTCCAACCCACGCCTACACCAAGGCGGAAGCGGTTATTTGATAGAAGCGCTACTTGGGCCGCTTGCTTGGCCACCAATACCGTTTGTCGCTGCGGTAAAATCATTACGGTGGTGATCATTTCCAGTTTTTCTGTCACCGCTGCAATAAAAGCGAAAGTGGTTAGAGGTTCGTGAAAAGCCACATCTTTATCGTATGGTCCACGAAAACCACCTTCTCTATCTGGATCCGCGCCCAATACATGGTCGTAAATGAGCAGATGACTAATGCCTAATGCTTCTACACCCTGGGCATATGCTTTGATCGCGCTGGGGTCTGTGCCAATTTCGTTGTGGGGAAATACTGCCCCGATTTGCATGTCTTTCAGATCCATCTGTCTTGTCCTCTCCAATAAGGCCTAAAAGGCTATCCTTTTCCTGATCAAGTTGACAGCATCCTGCGGCCAAAATAGGTACTATAAGCGCCGAATTTAAGCCATAGAATATCTACATATGTCTGAGTCATCTGATAGCGCCCAATTTTCCTTTGTTGAGATGGAACACGACATTCTCAAGTTTTGGGAAGATACTGGGGCATTTCAAAAATCCTTGAACAATACTAAGGGCAAGCAGCCGTATATTTTTTACGATGGCCCTCCCTTTGCTACGGGTTTGCCGCACCATGGCCACCTAGTTGCCAGTACCATAAAAGATATTGTGCCGCGCTACTGGACCATGAAAGGTCGCTATGTAATGCGACGTTTCGGCTGGGACTGTCATGGTTTGCCCATCGAACATGAGATTGATAAACAACTCGGTTTGTCTGCACAAGAGGCGGTAGAAAAGCTTGGTGTTGCCGGATACAACGACGAGTGTCGTGGCATCGTGCAAAGATATGTAGGCGAGTGGCGTAATACTATTACGCGAATTGGTCGTTGGATTGATTTTGATAACGACTACAAGACCATGGACGTTTGGTACATGGAATCGTTGTGGTGGGTGTTTAAACAGCTGTGGGACAAAGGCCTCATTTACCAGGGTGTAAAGGTAATGCCTATTTCTACGGCTCTCGGCACGCCGTTGGCTAACTTTGAAGCCACGTCTAATTATCAAGATGTTCAAGACCCTGCAGTTACAGTGCTGCTGAAACTACGCGATGAAGATGCCTACCTGGCTATTTGGACTACAACGCCGTGGACACTGCCGTCTAATTTAGCGGTTTGTGTGGGCGCCGATATTGAATATTCACTGGTGATAGACCCTGAGTCCGGAGCAAAGATTTATCTCGCCACAGAGCGTTTGCCGCACTATCAGGGCGACAGTGAGTTTGAAGTGGTAAAAACCGTTGCTGGTGCTGAGCTAGTGGGTAAGAAATATGCGCCTATTTTCGATTATTTCGAAGATATGCAGGCCCAAGGGGGCTTCGTTGTAGTCAGTGATGATTATGTCAGCACCGATAGCGGCACCGGGCTAGTGCATCAGGCGCCGGCTTTTGGTGAGGATGATAATCGCGTGTTGCGTGCCCATGGTATTGACGCATTTGTCTGTCCAGTAACCATTCATGGTGAATTCACCGATGAAGTGCCAGATTTTGCTGGGCAGCATGTTAAGGCTGCTGATAAGGAAATTATTAATAAGCTGAAGGCCCAGGGCGTACTTTATCGCCAAGAGGTTATTCAGCATAGCTACCCTTATTGTTATCGCTCTGAGACGCCTTTGATTTATCGGGCTATTCCTTCTTGGTACGTGGAAGTAACGGCGTTCAAGGACAAATTAATTAAAGCTAACGAGCAGATTAATTGGGTACCTGGCCATATTAAGGAAGGGCGCTTTGGTAACTGGTTGGAAGGTGCTATTGATTGGTCCATATCGCGCAATCGTGTTTGGGGTACGCCGTTACCCGTATGGATTAATGATGTTACCGAAAATGCCCTATGTATCGGTTCAATTGAAGAGCTAGAGCAATATTCTGGCGTTAAAGTGGATGATCTGCATCGCGAGCATGTAGATGGCCTGACCTTCAGCATTGCTGGGGAAGAAGGCACTTATCGACGAATTGAAGAAGTTTTAGATTGCTGGTTTGAGTCTGGCGCAATGCCTTATGCGCAATTGCATTACCCCTTTGAAAACAAGGATGTTTTTGCTGCCGGATTTCCAGCTGAATTTATTGCTGAAGGCTTAGATCAAACCCGTGGATGGTTTTATACCCTAACGGTATTGGCAGCGGCGTTGCATGACAAGCCTGCGTTTAGGAACGTTATTGTTAACGGCATGGTCATGGCCGAAGATGGTAAAAAAATGTCCAAAAGTCTGCGCAACTACACTCCGCCAGACGACTTGATGGAGGCGTATGGTGCTGATGCCTTGCGCTTGTATTGCATCAACTCTGGTCTGGTGCGGGGCGAAGAACAACGCTTTGCAGATGCCGGTGTGAGAGACATGGTGCGTCGGGCATTGTTGCCTTGGTATAATGCCTTCTCCTTTTTACGTACTTATGCAGCAATTGATGGATGGTCTCCAGATAAGGGCCTGCATTTTGGTGACAACGTTTTGGATCAATGGTTGCAGTCGCGACTGCAAACTCTGAAAAGCAATGTCGCCAAAGAAATGGAAGACTACAAGCTTTACAATGTTGTACCTCAATTGTTTGCGTTTATCGAAGATCTAACCAATTGGTACATTCGTTTAAACCGTGGTCGTTTTTGGGGTGAGGAAATCACCGGAGACAAAATTGCCGCCTACAGTACGCTTTACGAAGTGTTGCTCGAATTGGCCCAGGTGATGGCGCCATTTACGCCATTTATTTCAGAGCACTTGTTCCAATCTTTAGAGCGTTTGGCTGGCCGGGCGCCTAGTCCTGAGTCGGTTCATTTGTGTGATTATCCAATGGCGGATGAGCAAAAAGTTAAGCCAACGCTTGAGGTTGCGGTAGATCGTATGCAGCAAGTAATTTTGCTTGGTCGACAAAAGCGCGAAGAAGTCAAAATTGGACTGCGTACGCCCTTGGCGAGTTTAACGATTATTAATCGTGACGAGGCGTTGTTAGACGATATGCGTCTGCTTGAGCGTTATGTTCGCGATGAGCTCAATGTTCAGGAAGTTCATTATTCGGCTAACGAGTCGGATTATATTGAGTTAAGGGCGAAAGCTAACTTTCCGTTATTGGGTAAGCGCTTAGGCAAACGTATGAAGGTTTTTGCTGGGCTTATTAGCGCGCTCTCGCCAGTAGATATTTCGACGTTACAGAGTCAGGGTAGTATCAGCCTCGAGGCTAATGGTGATGTGGAGGTCTTTAGCGATGAAGAGATTCAAGTTCAACAGCAAGCCAAGCCGGGTACTAATACCGTATCCAACAGTCAAATTAGTGTGGATTTAGATTGCACGTTGACACCGGAATTGATTCGTGGCGGCTATGCGCGCGAAGTGGTCAATCGCGTTCAGCGTGGTCGAAAAGACAGCGGCTTTGCCGTCACCGACCGCATTACCGTAATCTATTTCGCCGAGGGAGATTTGGCTCAAGCCATAGAAGAGCATCAGGATTATATAATGCGCGAAACCCTGTGCTTAGATTTACAAAAGGCTTGGGTCGCTCAGTCTAATGTGGCAGAGATTGATGGTGCCACGCTGAGTTATGAGATGAAGCAAGTGAGCACCATTTAGATGAATAACCATGGCGTCTGCGAGCTGCGAATGCATGTGAGTTACAAAAAATTCTCAGGTGCGTTGTGAAATACATTTTTCAACCAGCTGAAGCGGATAACTGCGTCAATCATGTGGGCAGTTATCGTCGTCGACTTCCTGTGAGTTTAGAGCGGATGTACGAAAACACCTTGGATTGGGCACATTTACCCCACCTCCATGAGAGTAGTTTTGCCCAGATTCGTTGTTTAGATGCCGGGGCTTGGGGCTGGAAGGCGGAAGTGGCTAATGTCGGCGCTAGTAATCCGCCCAATAGCCTTATTGAACTTAAGTTGGATCGGCAGGCGCGTCGCTGGATTACCCGTAACTTAGAAGGTCCAAACAAGGGCGCTGAGATCTGGACCCATGTGTTTGTGGAAGGCGAGAGTAGTTTAGATATTGTAGTCGACTTCTATGTGCCTGATGTGGCACCTGAAGCGAAAGAAAAAGTAGGTCTGGCTTACGCTAAGGCCTATGAGCAGCTCTACGACGAAGATGTGTCGATGATGGTCGAGCGGCAGCAGCAAATAAATCGTCGGGTTGAAGGGTTCGATAGGTCAGAGACTTTAACCTTAAGTTCTGCCAAAAAACTTATTCTACCGACGCTGGTGACGTTGTCTCAGCGCAGCTTTGTGGTGAATCAAATAGACGGTGAATGGATCGCATATTCGGCTCAATGCCCCCATCAAATGGGTCCGCTGATTGATTCGTCCATTGTGCAGGATGAGGTGCGCTGTCCATGGCACGGATTTACATTCAATGTACGCACTGGTGAGTGCACTAGCGGTGGCGTGTGTCAGCTTACTGAAGCCCCTTTGGTGGTCAATGATGGCGATGATGGCCTAATCTTGAAGTGGACTGGCACTTAGTTTTTCTGGTGTTTTAGCGGGCAGTCTTATCGCGGAGTTCTGCAAAGTGGCGCTGTACAATTAGCCGCCCAAAATCAGAGCCGTGATACTGCTGCGATTTCTGCCACGATTCCTCCCACAAAACCTCAGTTACCTTGATAGTCCCCGGGCTGTTTGTTGAAATACGCGTCTATTGCTGTTTGTCTGTCTTCGGTTCTTGCACTGAGTAAATTTTGATCTGTATCCATGTGCATGATTGCGTGGTTCAGCGCGTTAGCAAGTTGATTGGTGGACTGCTTAATCATCTGCGCGGCGACCGGCGGCTTGCTTGCGTAAAAGTCCGCCATTTTCTTCGCAGCCCCTTTAAGTTCCGTGGCTGCAACTAATTCGTCCAATATGCCCCAGTCCAATAACTCCTCTGCATATAGCCGTTCGGCACCTACCACAAGTCGCTTTGCTCTAGCCGGGCCGACTAGGTTGAGAATTAGGGGCAGACTCTTCCACATCAAGTTGATGCCCAAATCGATTTCTGGGTACTGCATAAAGCAGCCCTGGGCGCCGACTCTAAAGTCACACGCTGTTGTTACGCATGCGCCGCCGCCCATTGCAGCGCCATGCCAGGCTGCGATGGTTATTTGGTCGATGTTTAAAATTGCTTCTATGGCGCGCTCGCCCATACGTCCCCGCCTGCGTGCTTTGACCAGTGGTAAAGGTGGCGTCTGCTTAGGTTCAGAGAGGTCTGCACCAGAGGAAAAATGACGGCCATTGCCATTGAAGATAACAACTCTGGTTTCGCTGTCCTCGCGAAACGCTAGGGCCGCAGTTTCTATTTCTGCTAGATGATCGTGACTTAACGCATTGGCTTTGTCAGGTCTGTTGAGGGTTACCCAGGTTATGTGGCCTTCACGCAAAATTGTGATGTGTTGAAATATAGGTGAACTGCTTTGAATGTTTTCCATGTGGCGATATTAGCGGAAGTTAAAAAAAAGGCATTAAAAAAGCGGAGGACTTTGCAGTCCTCCGCTTTGAAAGAGGAGACATCCGAAGAGGGGAGGGGGGAGAGGGGTATCGGATGTCTCTCATAGCTGGTGCTTACTGGCACCAACATTGGTTCTTACTGCCACCAACTGAGAAATATGTTACCTAAAGTTACACACATGTGCAACCACAGGTAACAAATATGTTTTTGCCTTAGTGCAAGTTCAGGTTTCTGTTGATAGTGCACTGATTAGCTGTAGGCATTTGTCATTGTTAGTAATTGAGGTGGAATTTTCTATGGGTATTTGATGCAGTTAAGTGTGATTTGTTGTGATGAAAAAAGCGAAGGACTTTGCAGTCCCCCGCTTTGTTAAGGCAGAGACATCCGAAGAGGAGAGGGGGAGAGAGTTTCCGGATGTCTCTTGTAGTAGGTACTTACTGCTACCAACTGCCAATTAAGTTACTTAAGGTAACGTTTGCGTGCAAGCACTTATGTCGCAACACACTGTTGCGTTTATGCTTATTGGTCCCGGGGGTAGTAAGAGAATCGCTTGTAGTTAGTAACTGGGTTTGTCTCGATTTTGGTGTATTGCGCGGTGCTAGTTGGTTTGTAGCCTGGTTATTACAAAAAGAAGATTCAAGCGGACAGCTGGCGCCGCTGTAGTCAAAGGCATCTAGAGATTTTGCAAGATCTCAGCATTAACGTGGTTTACAAAGCTTTTTGCCCGGTATTTTGTACCGCGCCCATCTCGAGGGTTTGATGGGTATTAAGATTAGGCTGCTTTACCGGGGTTGAGGCCTTTTTTCAGCCAATAAAAAGCGGAGGACTTTACAGTCCTCCGCTTCGTATAAGGAGAGGCACCCGAAGAGGGGGGGGGAGAGGAGTTCCGGGTGTCTCTCTAAAAATCGGTGCTTGTTAACACCGAGAAGAGTATGTTACCTAAAGTATCAGTGGATGCAACTCAACATAGTGCAATATGGCGCAACATAGTGTTGCGTTTTTGCACCCGTATGGCAATATGCGCACCGCTGAAGCACGCTGGGGTTCAGGATTCGTTGATTGCTCTACATCGAGCTATTGTTTGGCGTAAACCTCGGCAACCCGCATGTGTTTCGCCGGATTTTTTTTGTATTGCAGTTGTGCGGTAAAGCTGTCTTTTTAAATGAGGTGTTTTCGTGGATTGGGATGACTATAAGTATTTTACCGCCCTTTCTTCCACGCTTTCTGTGCGTGCGGCGGCGAGTTCCCTTGGCGTCAATGCTTCTACTGTAAGCCGTAGATTAGAATTATTTGAACGTCGGCTTGGCGTAACTCTGTTCACCCGCTCTGCAAAAGGTTTAGTGATTACCCCCGAGGGGGCTGAGGTTGTTGCGCGAGTTGAGTCTGTGGCTAAAGATCTTGGCGATATAGAAGGCCATCTTATTGGCAGAGACAAAAAATTATCCGGCACAGTACGAGTCATCATTCCGGAAGTGCTGGCATTAAGTTTGTTGATTCAAGAACTGCCGCGGTTTCAGAACAGCTATCCAGATATTGAGCTGCATATTTTGCCTAGCCATCAGGGTCTGGATGTAAGTCGGCGAGAGGCGGACATCACCATGCAGGTGACGAACAATCCTACCGAATCTTTAGTCGGCAGAATTTTGGCGCCTACCGCCGTGGCTCCCTATGCGACAAAGTCGTTGATCGCTAGACTGGAAAAAAATAATGGGGACCTGGATCACAGTAAGCTGCCTTGGGTAGACTGGGTGGGAGACAGCGAAATATCTCAAACCTGTAGAGGCCTGTTAAAAACTCACGTGCCTGATATGCCTGTGAGTATTAGCACTCACAGTTTGCTTTTACACCTTGAAGCCGCACGAAAGGGTCTTGGCTTAGCATTTTTGCCCTGCATTTTGGCCGAATCTGATAAATCTCTACATCGGATAGAAGCGATACAACCGGTATTTGGGCCGCCTATGTGGATGTTGGTGCACCCAGATTTGCGTCATACTCTGAGAATTACGGTTTTTATTGAATTTGTTCGAGATGTTTTCTCACGACGTCGCCATGAACTACTTGTTTCTGGGATGCCGAATCTTAGCGAAAATTAATACTTTTCAATTCGAAACGCCTTTACCAACGCCCAAATACAGGACCCTAAATGTCATCTGATTCCGCCGCGCTGTCTGCCACTTCCCAAAATTTTTTCTCCCAACGTCTTCGACTGCATTATGTTGAATGGGGGTCGCGGCACAACCCAACGATAGTTATGGTCCACGGTATTCAAGACCATTGTCGTACTTGGGACGATATGGTGGAGCGCATTGGCGATTATGCGGAGGATTATCATATCGTGGCGCCAGATCTTCGTGGCCACGGTGACTCTGAGTGGGTAAAGGGCTCTGGGTACCAGTACCTTGATTACGTTTACGATCTGTACCAACTGATAGATCAGAACGATTTTGGCCCCGTTGTATTGGTAGGGCACAGTCTAGGTGGTGCAATTGTGTCGTTATTTGCCGGTGTTTATCCGGAGCTGGTAGCCAAGCTGATTGTTATTGAAGGTATTGGTCTTTGGTCTCTTAGCAAGCCTCCCCGAACCACGGTGGAAAAAATCCGTGAATGGTCTGATGCAACTCGTGCCTTGGCGGGCCGCGCACCTAAGCGTTATGAAAGTCTCGAGCAAGCTTACCAGCGTATGCAACAGGCAAACCCCCAGCTGTCTAAAGACAAAGCCTTTCACCTCACCCTACATGGCGCCATTCAACAGGAAGATGGCCGATTTAGTTGGAAGTATGACAACTACACCTACAACTTCAGTGCCATGGGATTGTCGAATGAGGAGACCATTTCTCTTTGGCAAAACATCAGTTGCCCAGTGCTGTTGATTAACGCAGCTGAAGGCCTGGAATGGCGTACAGGGCAAGATGGCACGTTAGCGCACTTTGCCAATGTACAGCTTCTGGATGTCCGCGATGCAGGGCATTGGACTTATCATGATCAACCCGAGGTGGTTGCAACGATGATGGGCGAGTTTATAGATGCTACTAAGTAGCTGGTGCGTCAGCTGATACGGTGTTTGTGCTCGATAAATTTATCGAGGCGTTAGCCCTATGCTTTTTTGCAGGCTTGGCTGCAGATCTTACTTGAGGTTGTGCGAGGGGTTCTGCTAGAAGTTAGTCGATACTTTGGATCGGTGGTTATTCGGCTACCCTCGCCCAGGGTGTATCTTGTGCAAGGAACGCCCACTCTAGGCCCGGGTACCTTGCTTGGATCGCAAAAATTCCAGAACCTCCTGTCGGTTGCCCCGAAAAACTATCCGATCGGTTTTCTTACTCAGCTGAAAATCGTACATTGGATCGTAATATTCGGTGAGCAAATAGCTTATCCAGCTTGCATGGCTGCCTTGTCCCATAAAGGCAGCGTTTAGGCGCTGCTCCATTTCACTCAAGCGTAGCCCGCCTAGGCGGCGCTTAATACGTTGCAGTGCTGCTAGGTAGTTTTCCTGTATCTGCTCAGGAGGGACGCCCATTGCCTGGGCCTCTAACAATGCATCGGTAACATACTCTTTCTCAATGTGGGCGACGCGTTCAGCCAGGCTGACCTCCACCAAGGCGATATCCGCAGTCTGCATGTGCTCGCTCCATACCTGAGGCAAGCCGACGCTGCCAATGGTTCGGCTTTCGTCCTCTACCACTAGATCGGAAAATTTATGATTAAGATAATCAATGGCTAAGCTATTTTCGAAGGTAACTGGGGTGGGTTGAGGCGTTAGGCGACGACCAAAAGCTGAGCCACGATGGTTTGCTCGGCCTTCTAAATCAATACTATTCGCAAGCCCATGGATGATGACGGTTTTTGCTGAGCCAGTGCGGCCACTAAGTAGCCACCAATTTTTTTTCGGGCTATCTAAAACATCAATACAGACTTGTCGTAGGGCCTTGAATCCGCCGGCAACTTTTTTCTGGGTCGCTCCAGCGTCCTGCAACCAGGTTTGAGCAAGGGTAGACCTCTGACCGCCGCGCCAGCACATGATCTGAGTACTTGGTTGATCCTTGCAGACTTCCAGCCAGCGCGCTATGCGCTCGTCCTTAATCGAGCCGCTGACCAATTTATGCCCAAGGCGGACTGCTGCTTCGTTACCCTGTTGTTTATAAACGATACCAACCCTGTGCCTTTCTTCGTCGCTTAGAATTGGTAGATTAATACTGTTAGGGATATGGCCCTGCTTGAATTCGATAGGTGCACGAACATCGATTAGCGGTGTTTGGTTGCGCACCAAATCTAGGTTTTCTGCGTCAGACATTAAGGCGTCTGTTCGATGATTGCTTGGCCGGCCATAAATTTAACAAGGTGATCGTTGAGTATTTTGATGATGTCCTTGCGATTTTGCGCTGATGCGGACGCTATGGCCTGTTTTTGCAACACAACGGCTTTGGAGAAATTTCCGTTAGCTGCATAGGTATTCGCCCAAGTATCAAGATATTCGGGGTGAGTGCTGGCCTGAGGGTTTTTTGCCATCAGTGCATCCATGATTTTTTGCGCATAGCGACTGCGTTGTAAAGGTTTGTTCTGAGTTGCTGTGAGTGTCCAAGCTACTTCGTTAATCACATCAGCAGCTTCGTGATGGCTGGCTTGAGCAACACGAACGGCCTTTTTGTACCACGAAACTGCCTGTCTACTAGATTTTTTTGAGCCTATTCCCAGAGCATTTAGATTTCCTAAGGCTACCATTGCTTGGGCATTATCTTGTTCTGCCAGTTCAGTGAGCAGGGGCAGCAATTGCGCATGGGGCTGTAAATCATTGTAGGTGATTAGAAACCGAGCATAGCTAAGGACAGCTGTCGGGTTCTTGAGCTGGGCCGCCGCCGCGAAGTACTCGTTGGCTTTTACGTCGTCTCGTTCTAGTAATTTGCCAGACGCGTTTTGGTAGGCTAGAAAGAGATAAGCTTTTGCGTTACCTAGCGCCCCCGCACGTTCCATAAGCACAATACCTTGGTTTGTATCGCGTTTTAACGGTGGCTCGTTGGATGTGCTCTCAATATACAGACGTCCTAAGGTGTACATGGATTCAACAGAACCTAGGGCTATTGCTTGCTGATGATTTTTAATCGAGAGGAGGGTGAACTCCTCTGGGGTAGCCTTGGGAGCATCTAATGGTTCGGTAAGGTTGTTATCCTTTTTCGCGCGTTCAGCAACGTCCGCGAGATAACCGTAGATTCTTGCTAATAGGGTATGTCCAAGCATGTTGCCGTTGCGTGCCGCAAGCTCAAGCCAGCCAGTAGCAGAATTATAACGTCGCTGCTTAGCCAAATACGTACCAATGGATGCTTGGGCTGCCGAGTCTTCTTCATTGGCGAAAAGTCGAAGCACCGGCCAAGGGCTACCTGCGTCGGAGGGCGAGTTCAGTTGGCTTAGTGGTTCAAGCAGGTCTGACAAGTCAAATACATTGTTTTCTAGTGGGTTGTTCGGATTAGCTCTAGATAAAGTTAACAACCCTAATGGGCGCGTTTGAGTGGTTTGGTAAATTTCACCCACAACCTCTTTGTTTTGCAGCAATGCAAAGACAGTTGCGTCATTTTTGCTGGTTATTTTGTACGGTCGTTGTTGGCTGCCATCACCAGATTGCAATAGCCTAGCGTAAAGATGATTTAGCTTTTCTCCGTGTAAGACCACCCCTGTATCGGTTTCAACATGTTGGTAGAATTTTGTTAGCACGTAGTGCCCGGTAAGGCTGTCTGGGCGCAATTCGATTATGGCTGTACCAATCGCTCCCAGTTTTAATGGCTGGTCATTTAGCAGTTGCAGAGCTTGGCGTTCGAAAGCCAAAACATTGGAAAGTTTGTCCGCTAAATTTGCGTCGTTGAGAAACGCACGCCGCTCTTGGAGTGCGGCTTTTATGTCGGCATTTGAGCTCGAGGTTACGACTGGGAAGCCTGATAAAGCCGCCGGATTTGACCGCATCGGTGCAGTGTTCTGGCAACCCATAATGACAAGGGCGAGGGCAGGTATTAAATATTTCAACATGGGGTGGTTATAGCATTGTCTTGGCGATGAAGGAACAAAATCAGCGATGGATAGAGTGTATACCAAGAAAGCTTGCAGATTTCCGCGTGAAACCATTTTTTCGCAATTTAGACAATTGATGATAGTTCGTTATGCGAGTTGAGAGTTTCGGATCTCTCAGGCTACACTAAGCGCACTATTGTTTATAAGCGAGAAATCACTCATGGCATTTGGCGCAAAATTAGAACTCCCTAGCCCAGATTTGGCTCTTCCAGGCAGAGACGCAACTATGCCTGTTCCTGATGGACACTTTGTTCACGGTGAATCGTTGGTCGGCCCATTTCCCGAGCACTTCAAACAGGTTCAATTCGCGATGGGTTGTTTTTGGGGCGCCGAGCGGCGCATGTGGCAAATGCCGGGTGTATTTACTACCGCAGCTGGCTATTCGGGTGGATATACGCCAAACCCATCCTACGAAGAAGTATGTAGCGGCGGCACAGGTCACACTGAGGCGGTACTTGTTGTATATGACGAAAACAAAGTGGCGTTTCATCAGCTGTTGAAATTATTCTGGGAAAGTCATAACCCCACGGAAGGTATGCGTCAGGGCAATGACACGGGTACGCAATACCGATCTGCTATATACACCTACGACGATGAGCAATTGGAAATAGCCCTGGATAGCAAAGCACTGTTCCAACAAGCACTTATATCTGTGGGTTATGGTGAGATTACGACGGAGGTTAGCGCAGCTGAAGAGTTTTACTATGCCGAGCACTATCACCAGCAGTATCTAGCAAAGGTTCCCAATGGATACTGTGGTTTAGCAGGAACCGGCGTCAGTTGTGATATAGCGCCAATTGCCACGATAGGCGTCTAGGGCGAAAAAATGTACTGGTAGAGGTTGCGGTGGGAACTAACCCACCGTGGTCTTGACCTTGCCGCAGCGCGTGCAGAATTTTGCACTCACTAGCCGACCTTGCTTCACATCAAATTGCTTTTTTGCATCATCTTGCCATTTATGAAAACCACTTGAGCAGAGGGTCTTACCCTTGGCTTTATCTTGGACTTTGGCTTTGCGGAATTTGTTGATGTTGGTGGGCTGGGTCATCGGCTTAGCTTACTTGAAGTCAAAATCAGAAGAAATTTCAGTTTGGCATCTTTTTGCAAATGGTTGCCGTCCTAGGGTTGGTTCTACTCATTACTCCGAACATACTAGCGTCTCTTGCTAGAGGAAATTTGGAGGCATTATGTCAGCTCCGTCAGAGAGAACTCGGATTCGCCGAAATGCATTTAGGGCGGAATACGACCAACAGACTATTCTTGAGATTTTGCAATCTCACAGTCTGTGTACTGTAGCTTATGTGGCCCAAGATGAGGTCGTGCCGAGAATTATTCCTCAGCTGTATTTCGTCAAAGACAATTTCTTCTTTTTGCATGGTAATCGCCAGAGCGCACTTTTGAAGCATTTGATCGGTGGTGGCGAGGTGGCGGTTTCGGTTTTGCTCGTCGATGGCATTGTGGTAGCGCGTAGTGGTTTTCACTGCTCGATGAATTATCGCTCGGTGAGTCTTTTCGGTGCTGGACAGTTGGTTGAAGGTGAGGCGAAGGCTGAGGCTTTGGATCTATTTGTTGAGACATTAATACCCGGTCATAATGAGCATGCAAGACCGCCAACTTCGGCTGAAACGGCTGCAACCTCGGTGGTGTGTATTCCTCTTGGTGAGATGTCGGCAAAAATTCGGGCCGGTGACCCAGATGACCCTACAGAAGATTTGGCGCGAGACACTTGGGCAGGTACCATTCCCGGCGGTTATTTAATGGGTGCACCTGTGTCCAGTAATGACCTTAAAGAGAGTATTTCGATGCCCGATTATATTAACAATGTGAAATTCGGCGGTTAGGTACAGTTACTCTGCCAATTTATTACATAAGGCCTTTATCTGTGTTTGGAAGAATTTTGTTTGTTGTTTTATCCGAGAGTGAATTTTGACTCGGCTTGGGGTTGGTGTGGATTTTGGTACCAGTAATTCGGCTGCGGCAATTTTCGATGGTGAGAGCGTGCGCCTTGTGCAACTAGAGGCCCATGACTCGATAGTGCCGTCAGCAACCTACATTGACCGTACTTTAACGGCAAAAACGGGTCAGCTAGCCGTGGAACAGTACATTGCAGATAACACGGGGAGAACAGTAGAGCTGATTCCTGAGGTAGTTGGTGAAACCAGCCAGTTTGTCGAAGATGGCGGCGGTGACGAAATTTCCGAAGTACAAACGGCTACGCAAAAAATTTACGGTGCGCCGGTAACTGACAGCAGTCTGCAAGGTCGGCTTTTTCGCGGCACCAAGCGCTTATTAGGCGATGAGGAAGTGCGCCGCTTAATGGTGTTTGATCATCCGTTTAGGCTGGTTGCGCTGATTACACCGCTGCTGTTGCGGATTCGCAAGTCCATTGAGGCCGACATAGGCAGTTTTGCCAATGCCCACTTGGGTCATCCTGTGAACTTTGAGGGCCGGGACAAGTTTTCTAATCAGCTGGCCATGAGTCGTCTTGGTGAAGCTTTTGGCTATGCCGGTGTCTCTCAGCGTAGTTTTTATCCTGAGCCGATAGCGGCCAGCGTGAGCTTTTTGCATGCGAACCCTGATGCACAGGGCGAAACGGTGTTGTCTTTAGACTTTGGCGGAGGCACCTTAGATTTTTGCCTGTTGCGTCGTCGAGGCCAAGATTTCGACGTTATCGCTACCCACGGTATTGGTTTAGGTGGGGATCATTTAGATCAAATTTTGTTCCGCCAATTGCTTTTCCCGCACTTAGGTAAGGGCGAGATGTGGAGGCGTAGAGGGTACGATCGTGACATCGAAACACGTTTTCCCTTTGAAGAGTTTGAGGACCTTCTAGTAAACTGGGCGGTGACCTACACGCTGAATCAAAATAAATACACCACGCCAGTGATGGAGAGAATTGCTGCTGGTGGAGCCAATACGATCAAATTCGAACGCCTGCGAGATATTATTAAGCACAACTTAAGCTATCTGCTGTTTACCCGTATTCGTACACTCAAGGCAGATTTGTCGCGCTTCGAAGTAGCACGGTTAGATGTGCCGGAGATTGATTTGGAGATCGAACTGTCTCGCCGCGAATTTGAAGACATGATCAGTGAACCGCTGCAGCGGGTGGCCGAGGCATTGGACGTTACCGTTGCCAAAGCCGGTCTGCGCAACGATCAGGTAGACATCGTGCTGCGCACGGGCGGGTCCAGCTTAATTCCTGCGGTCCGCAATTTGTTAGAAGATCGCTTTCCTGGTCGTGTGGTCGAACACGATCCGTTTACCAGCGTGGCGGCTGGTCTAGCCATTGCTAATTATCGGGGCCTGAGCTTTACGCCATAAACGGCATCACAAACCAGAGCATAAATCCTAACGGGCAGGCCGCGGTTTTAACATCTGCGGCTTTGCGCATTTAACGTAGCGCTGCGCGCTAGGCATCAGTTTTCTGTTAACAGGATTTAACTATGCGCTTACGCCAAGACGGACATCCATTTATTGAGGTTATTCAGACCTACTATCAAGGCTGTAATAGCCAAGATTTCGCCTTAATGATGTCTACGTTCACGCCAGATATTGTTCATTACTTTGTAGATCATAGCGCTGTTGTTGGGGCTGAAGCCCTGGCGAATTACTGGTGTAAGGTTGCACCTAAAACCCAAGCCAATTGGGAGCTGGACCATGCCGTGGTACAAGAATCTGAAGCAGTGATTGAGTGGAGTATGCGTTGGGTGCCCGCGCAAACGGGTGCAGTGGAAATTTTGCGTGGCTCTGAGTGGTATGTGTTTGAGGGCCAGCGCATCAGCGAAATTCGCTCGTATCACTGCAACTATTATCTCAATGCGGTGGAGAACCGCGAACTACATGGCTTTGATTATACCGGTCGAGGCTACCGAAAGTCTTAAGAAGGTAAATCTTAGACCGTTAGTCCGGGGCTGCGTCTTCTACTTCAATAGGCGGCTGCCATTGGGCGTCTAAAGTAGAGAAAAATGACTTCAGCATTCTGTAGGTCAAACCCCAAACAAAGTGTCCCCGCTCCAGCCTGTAGCCATTGCAAATAGTCGGCCTGTTGCCTATCGGATAAGTGTGGGTGTCGTGCAATGAGTTGGCTAATAGCTGGTCCATGGGCGCCCAGACTACTTCTGCTACTTCGTAGTTGGGGTTAAAGATTGGGTCGCCTTCAATCAAAAATACGTGGGGTGCAATAAGCATATTGAGTATGCGGCCTCTTGGCTGTGCGCGTTCGTGATCCATCGCACCTAAATACTCTGCATCACTTAGGTCTAAGCCGATTTCTTCTTGGGTTTCGCGAATGGCAGCGCCTTTTAAGCCGTCGTCGTCGTCTTCTAAATGCCCGCCGGGAAATGCCATTTGCCCAGACCAAGGGTCACCCTCTTTGTCTGCGCGCTTAATGAACAATACATCGCACAAAGTGTCCGTGGGACGTAGGATAATTGCTACTGCCGCTTGTCGAGTGGTCGCCTGTGGTTCTACAAAACTTGGCTCGAATGCTTCCAAGTTTTTTCTGAATTTTTGAAGATTAAACACGCCTGATAGCCAAACCGAAAGATGTCATCATACATAACTGTGGGGGCAGGGTGCGACTTACCCTGAGGACGTTACATTTATTGGCTTCTAGTGGGTTTGCTAGTGGGTTTGCTAGTGGGTTTGCTAGTGGGTTTGCTAGTGGGTTTGCTAGTGGGTTTGCTAG
>CAJJAQ010000014.1 GCA_905182095.1 uncultured Pseudomonadales bacterium
ACGATGGTTATTTGTAAAGTATTTTCCGACGACAAAACACCAAAAATTGAATTATGAAAGCACCAACAAAATCGGGCATTTCTAGCTTTTTGGTAGCCGCGTAGATTTTTATCGCACATCGCTGAAATCCTATTTCCTCAGGCACACCATCAAAAAACTGGTTATATTGAAGCAATCTAGAAATCCAGGAACGAGGCGCCACAAGTCGCCGTTAAGCGGCAAAGATCTTAGGCACACGGACTACGCTGAATGCATTAGCATGTCGCAAAGGGTTGTTCTGTAATTCCTCCGTGAGCAACCTCACAAAGACCATAATTCAGCATGCCGATCCAATTGACCTAGTCGGCAAATAGTTATAATAAATCTTACGTTAACATCGCAACAGAGCCGGCGATGTCAAAGCAATGAATACTTAGCTGACCAAATGGGCCACACGCATAGCGCGTGAATTGCATGCGGATTAGCTTGGATCTTTTTGCGCCATTTGCAGTGCAATTTGATAAGCCTCCTTTTTGCGTACGCCACAAATGCTGGCAGCAATTCGAGATGCCTGGGTAGGCGGCAATTCTTTCAGCAACGCTTCGAGCACATGGGCGACTTCGAAGCCAGCGGTGACCTGCTCGCCTGCCTCAACAATACAAACAAACTCACCTTTGGGTTGTTCCGCTAGCTCGCCCAGCAGTTGCTCGGCGGGGCCCACCAAAAAAGTTTCAAATTGCTTGGTCATTTCCCGCCCAACCAACATCCGTTTGTTACTTAAGCCGGCAATATCTGCAAGCGTGGCGCGAATTCGATGGGGAGATTCTAGGAACACCAACGCTTCTGGCATCAACAACCACTGACCAAGCGCCTGTTGCCTGACCTTTGCTTTAGACGATAAAAAGCCAACAAAACGAAACGGCTGGCAGGGAATTGGGCAAACGCTCAGGGCTGTAGTAATAGAACAAGCACCGGGAATAGGTACTACACGAATTTTCTCCTGCCAGGCCAGTTGCAATAATTGAAAGCCTGGATCGTTAATCAACGGTGTACCCGCATCGGATACCAAGGCCACATCATCACCAGCTTTTAAACGTCGCACCAAGCTTGCGCTTATCCGATCTTCGTTATGCTCATGCAAACTGAGTAGATCACAGCCTTTATGGCCAATATGCGTTAACAGCACTCGCGTACGTCTGGTATCCTCTGCTGCTATTATCTGCACCTGATTAAGGACTTCTGCCCCTCGCGTAGTAAAGTCCCCAAGGTGTCCAATAGGTGTGGCTACCACATAGAGTATTCCTGACATGCCCAATCGCTCGATAGTTCTTTGTTTGATCATTCTGACCATGAATGGCTGCCAAAGCACCCAAGAATCTGCAGAAGTGCAAAATAATATGCCACGTGAACGTGGAGATGCCGTTGCGAGTGCTAAAAACAGTGCAATTTATTCGCTCAGCGACTATCCATCAGAAACTTTAATCCTCAATAGGGCTGCGACAAAATTTGACGCCGAGCGCAGCCTGGAAGGCTTAGAATTGCTCCAAGACTTAAACCCAGAGATTTTGCCTGCACCCCTAAAAGATCAATACCAGCGACTCTCTGCTCAGGGATACAACCAGCTTGGCGAACCATTACGGGCTCTGGAACTGATTCAGTTAATAGCCAACCCAACCAAACTAGACCGAAATTTTATTGTTCAGCTGTGCAACGACTTAAGCAACTATTCGTGTAGTGCCCACAACCTGATTCGTAACCAGCAAGAATATGCGGAATTATCTATAACCATCCAGAACGACATTTGGTCCGCGTTGCTGTTAGCAGATTCGCCAGATCAAATTTTCGCCAGCGCATCAGAGAGCGCTTGGTGGTCGTTGCGCAACGACATCTTTAATGCTGGATCAGTAGATCAGGCAAAACTTGTTCTCAGACGCTGGCTAGATCTCAACCCTAATCACAGTGCAGCACAACAGTTGCCAACGATGCTAAAAAACCTAACAACTTATGCACCGCCAAAAATTGCCTTATTACTGCCATTAAGTGGCCGCCTAAGTGGCGCTGGCGAGGCAGTTCGCGACGGTTTTCTAGGCGGCTATTTTGTTGATAGTCCATTGCATTCCATACCAACCATATCAGATCAAACTTTCGTCTCTGCGCCGACGGCTGCTAGAAAAATGCCCTCTGATTACCTTGGTCGAGCCCTGCGGGTAGGGGAACAGCCAAGCGCCACTAGATCGTTAGCCATATTCGATTCCGCCAGTGCGCCGCTTGACGAACTAGTGGCTAGAGCCAAGGCTAGTGGTGCTGACCTAATTATTGGCCCGCTGCGCAAAGACAGAGCCATGACCGTCGCCGCTCTCGCACGTCAGGTAAACATACCAACCTTGTTGCTTAACTATATAGAGCCAACTTCCGCAGTTCTCGCAGGCGGCAACTCGAGCGGTAGCAGCGTTTATCAATTGGCGACGGCAATAGAAAACGAAGCAGCCACCCTGGCAAGATCCCTCATGGACAGTAATCACAAGCGTGTGCTCGTAGTCCACAGCGGACAAAATTGGTCCCAGAGGGCATTGCTAGAATTCCAAGCGCAATGGCCTTTCGTTATCAGCGTCGCAAGGTTTGATGAGATTAAAGAAGTTACCAGTGCCATAGGCGGCACCATGGGTGTAGCCGACAGCGTTGCGAGAAAAAGTGAGCTTAGCCAACTATTTGACCAAGAAATTCAATTCCTACCTCGGGCAAGAGAAGATTTAGATGCAGTTATCGCATTCACTTCTAACGTTGAATCTAGAGCGTTAGTGCCAGCCTTGCGCTTTCACTTTGCCGATAAGTTACCGATTTACGCAACATCACAAAGTATTCGAGGGGAGGGTAACAATAAACAACTCGCAGGGTTTACAGTTACTGAGTTACCTATTCTCGCCAATCCGAATAGCAAAATGGATAGCTTGGTACACACTTACGCCCTGAAAGACTCGCCCTTAGTCGAACTTTATGCGCTGGGCTACGACGCTTATCAACTGGCAACTTGGATCCACATGCTGGACCGCAATAACCTCAACGAACGTACAGGCTCGCAACAACCTTGGAGGCTATCAATGGCCACCGGCGTCCTTCAACTACGGCCTGACGGGCGCTTTAAGCGCACTCTTGAGTTGGCAAATATCGACAGGCGAGGACGTCTTAGGGTTGTAACAAAGTCGCTGTAAAAAGCGCCCTAAGAGGTCGTTTGGCTGAGCGATTGGCGGCTTGGTATCTTTGTCGTCACGGGTTATCTAGGCTTGAGAAGAATTTTCATTCGACCTGGGGTGAAATCGATATAGTTATGCTGGATAAAAGATCTCGCATTCGAACTGACAGCGAACCAGCTTTCGACAATTGGCGAGCGGAAGATACTCTCCATGCTGAGGGTGGAATTTTAGTTTTTGTGGAGGTACGGTTCAGAAGTAACCATACATTCGGAAGCGCCGAGGAAACCGTCGACTGGCGCAAACAAGAAAAAATAAGGCGCACTGCTCTAGTGTATTTGGCCAAGCATAACGAGTATATGAACCTGCCAGTTAGATTTGACGTCGTTGCGGTAACACAGCGAAACTATAGACCTAAAATTATGTGGATAAGAGACGCCTTTCAATGATGAATAAGATATCAACCAATTTTCTTCTGCTGCTTTGCCTAAGCCTCGTAGCCTGCACAAGTAATCCAGAGAGACAAAGATCTGCTGGCACTATCATTGACGACAACGTACTCGAGATTGTTATAGGCAAAGAAATACGCGCTGCAGACGAAGGCTATAAGGGCGCGCACATTGTGGTTACAGTTTACGATGGTCTGGTCTTACTGCTTGGACAGGTGGCAAGCGAGGAGCTTAAGCGCTTAGCGACCGACACTACTGAAGGCTTGAGTAAAGTAGACGCCGGCAGCGTGCACAATCACTTAACGGTTGAAGGCCCTATTTCTCTTTTAGCCAGAACCAATGACAGTGTACTAAGCGGCAAAGTGAAAACACGCTTATTGGCAGAAAAATCGGTGCCCGGCACCAAAATTAAGGTCAAAACGCAAAATGCCATCATCTATCTACTTGGCAAGATTACCGTGGAACAAGCAGATGCTGCGGTTGCAGCCACACAAAAATCTTTCGGCGTGAGAAAAATCGTTAAGGTTTTTGACTATGTAGAAAGCGCCGAATAACACAGGTTTTATATAGGCTAGAAAAGGCGAAATAGCATATGCGTAGGCAGCGCCTATGCCACCTTACAACAAGTTGACAATGCAGATGTGTAAGCTGTGTAACGGGAAAAATACAGAACCATCACTGTAGAACAAGTTTGCGCTGCAATCATTAGTGGCAAAATTACTAATGATTCGAACTTATACTTAGCGCAGTGCTTTACGACTATTGCTTAAATACTATTGATTAAGAGCTATTGATTAAGAACTAATAGCCTACAATTCTTACCTTAGAACTCTTGCCTTAGAACTCTTGCCTTAGAACTTATCCCCTAGAACTTATACCAATCTAAGCGAGGGCTTACTCGGCCCACCTTTGGGTGCGGGTGGTTCATCGTCCTCAATATCGCTCGGCCCAACTGGCTTAAACGCCGTGATATTTTCGCTCTCAATCTCTATTGGATAGTCTTCGTCCTCAAAGGCCAAACCTTGACCACTACCACGACAATAAATTGCGCGAATGCTCTGCATAGGAAGAATCACTTCGAAACTGCGACCTGAAAACCGACCTTCGCACATTAGAAAATCGTCGGTTATAGATAAGCCGCGAACGGCTTCAGGGGAGATATTCAGGACAATCTGTCCGTCTTGGACAAATTCTCGCGGCACGATAACGTCATCGCTTTCAGTATCAACTAGTATATTTGGCACTTCGTCGCTATCAAGAATCCAATCGTAGAGAGCCCTCAATAAATAAGGGCGGCGGGCTTTCACTCGCGCATCTCCATTTCCGTCTCGGTAAGGCTTGCGCGGAACGCATCGCGCTCAAACATCGTTTGCATATACTTATGCAAAGGCCGAGTAGATTTTTCTGGGAGCGTGATATCAACTTCTTTAAGACGCCACAAAATAGGCGCAACACAGCAGTCGACTAACGAAAACTCATCATTCATGAAGTACGGCTTTTCCGCAAAAATCGGCGCAATTGCAATGATGCTTTCACGCAACTCTTTGCGCGCCTTTGTCAGAATTGTTTCGCGACCTTTACCTGCCATGAGAATATCTAGGCGACTACTCCACTCTTTTTCTACCCGGGTAATCCACAAACGCGATAGCGCACGCTGTACTGGATAAACGGGTAACAAAGGCGGATGTGGAAACCTTTCGTCAAGGTATTCCATGATGACGTTGGCTTCGTAAAGCGCAAGGTCACGATCAGCTAATGTTGGCAGAGTGTTGTAGGGGTTTATCTCGGCGAGATCTTCAGGCTCTTTGCCAGAAATCACATCTATGATTTCAACGGTAACGCCTTTCTCAGCCAGAACCATGCGTACGCGATGGGAATAGTGATCTCTGGGATCAGAAAAAAGTGTCATCGACGATCTTTTTGTAACAATACTCATTCGCTTCTCGCTTTCTAAATTTCTAGACGGTCAGACTACAATGCTGTAACCGCTAGCGGCTACCGCAGAATCACTCTTTAATGGCCGTCGATGTCTTTCCAATATTCACGATTAAGCAAGTACGTAAAACATCCCAAAATGATGAGGAATAAAAGAACGTAGATACCTGTGCGCTGACGCTCTAAACGTGTCGGCTCACCTGTGTAATAAAGAAAATTGGTCAGGTCATAAATAGCAGCGTCAAACTCTTCCGCTGACATCTTGCCAGTGCCTGAATCTAGCGCTAACTGGTCACAATGACCATCGCTACAGATTTCTCGTTGCACACCTTGCAGATCTAACAATACGTTGGGCATACCCACATTCGGATATACCTTATTGTTCACGCCCATGGGTCGATCGGCATCAGCATAAAAAGTCTTGAGATAATTGTAGACCCACTCCGGAGACCGAACCCGGGTAACCAAGGTCAAATCTGGGGGCGATGCACCAAACCAACCTTTAGACTGTTCCTTAGGCATTGCATTAGTCATCAACGAGCCAATTTTTTGACCTGTGAAAACGAGATTTTCTAGCGCTATGTCATGGGGGATGCCCAAATCATCTGCAGTACGCTCGTAGCGCTGAAACTGCAGTGAGTGACAACCTAAACAATAGTTGGCATACAACTGGAAACCATTCTGCAGACTAGGGAGGTTTTCCAAGTCACCTTCAAACTCTTCCATGGGCCAGTTATTCGTACTGGCAGACCAAGCCGTTAACGGCAGCAATATTAGAATTGATAGTAATAACTTCTTCATTATCCCGTTACCCTCTCCGGTTCAGGCTTGGTTTTTTCTATCCTGGTGTACCAAGGCATCAGGATAAAGTAAGCAAAATAAATCGTGGTGCAAATCTGCGCCATAATTGTGCCTATTTTGGAAGGTGCCTGGGTGCCCAAGTAGCCTAATATAAAGAAGCTGATTACGAACAATGAAAGCATCGTTCTTGACCAGAGGCCTTTATAGCGCATGGACCTAACCGGGCTACGATCTAACCAAGGTAATACAGCCGGAATAACAATAGCGCCAGCCATTACAACAAATCCCCAAAACTTAGCGGACATACCAAACAATGGATAAGTTGCTGCGCGCAACATCGCGTAGAACGGTGTGTAGTACCAAACTGGTGCAATATGATCTGGTGTCTTCAGCGGATCAGCCATATCAAAGTTCGGCTTCTCTAAGAAGTAGCCGCCCATCTCTGGCGCAAAGAACACAACGGCGCAGAAGATGAACAAAAACACCACCATGGCGTGAATATCATGCACTGTGTAATAAGGGTGGAAGGGAATGCCGTCTAACGGAATGCCGTTCGCATCTTTATTCTTCTTGATCTCAATACCATCTGGATTGTTAGATCCAACGTGGTGCAATGCCACCAAGTGAACGAAGATCAAAATACACAGCACAAGTGGCAGGGCTACAACGTGCAGGGCAAAGAATCGGTTCAACGTGGTTTCAGACATTAAGAAGTCGCCACGAATCCATTCCATCAAATCAGGTCCGATGAATGGGATTGCACCAAACAACGAGACAATCACTTGAGCACCCCAATAGGACATATTGCCCCATGGTAGGAGGTAGCCGAAGAAACCCTCGGCCATCAACGCAATAAAGATCGCCATACCAATGAGCCAAAGCAATTCGCGAGGTCCGCGGTAAGAGCCGTAGCGCAAAGCGCGATACATATGCAAATAGATAACTATAAAGAAGAACGATGCACCTGTTGAGTGCAGGTAGCGTAAAAGCCAACCGTATTCAACGTCGCGCATAATATATTCCACTGAGGCAAAAGCGCCTTCGCCACTAGGAACATAGTTCATAGTCAGCCAAACACCTGTAACCAGCTGATTGACCAGTACAAACATGGCTAAGAAGCCAAAGTAATACCAAAAATTAAAATTCTTAGGCGCATAGTACTTCGACATGTGATATTCAAATGTCTCAGTCGCTGGAAAGCGCTTATCTACCCAACCCATAACTGCTTCCAGTTTGGTTGGCCCAGTTTCAGATTTCGTCTTATCCATTAAGCAGCACCTTCTTCGCCAATAACTATTACCGTGTCGGATACGAACCGATAAGGCGGTACCTCTAAATTATCCGGCGCAGGAACGCCCTTAACCACACGGCCAGCTAAATCAAATTTCGAACCATGACAGGGGCAAAAGAAACCACCTTGGCCAGAGGCCTCGAAATTGTCTGTTACTACATACTTAGGCGAACAACCTAAGTGTGTGCAAATCCCTAAATAGACGCCAACCTCAGGCTTTGCAGATCTCCATGCGTTCACTGCAAATTCGGGCTGTTGTTCTGGGTTTTGAGAATCTGGATCAGCAAGCTCAGCTGTGTCTGATTTGAGAGATTCGATGGTTTGATTGTCTCGGGAAACGACAAAAATCGGCTTCCCTCTCCAAGCAACGATGGGGCTTAACATTTCGCCCGGAGCTAACCTAGAGAAATCAACCTTAACAGGGGCACCAGCTGCGCGAGCTTTGGCACTTGGCGTCCAATACTTGACGAAAGGCCAAGCTGCTCCAACGGCACCAACCGCCGCTACCGCCGATGTTGCTTGGATGAGAAAGTATCTTCTACCTGAATTAACGCCACCTGATGTTGCGTCATTATTATTGTCTTTATTATCGTCTTTGGCTGAATCTATAGCCACATCGCCATCGCTCACGGCAGTTAGCTCCCATAATCTGATGATTTGTCCTTGACCGGAGTAACGTTAAACACGTCCCGTAGCCAAGATTTTTTAAATGCCGGCTCCATAAAAGATCCAACATCTGCGACCCGGTTACCTAGGTCGTGATTAAAGCGGAGCACGAAAGTCCCCCGCTATTGGCACCCAATCCTATAAAAGGAATGGCTTCCTCGAACTTAAAAAGCTTACCACATATCCAAGCGGGGCAACCGCTTGGTAAACTTTTAGCGAGAAAAAACGATGTATTATCGTTTTGAGAACTGTGGACGCTTACGCGCTTTGCGCAGGCCGACTTTCTTTCTCTCTACAGCACGAGCGTCACGAGTTAAGAACCCAGCTTTACGCATTGGTACGCGGAAGTTCTCATCGAGTTCGACTAATGCACGAGCAATACCATGTCGAATAGCACCGGCTTGACCGGAGTTACCACCACCGCGAACAGTGAGCATAACATCGAGCTTGTCGGTCATATCTGCTACTTCAAGAGGCTGACGAACAACCATGCGAGAAGTCTCACGACCAAAAAATTCTTCTAATGACTGAGCATTTACCGATATTTTTCCAGTACCGCTGGAAAGGAATACTCTTGCTGCCGCAGTCTTTCTACGACCAGTTCCATAATTATAATCTGTCATCTGCGTAGCTCCAGAGCCTGGGGTTGCTGAGCAGCATGCGGATGTTCACCGCCTGCATAAACTTTTAACTTGCGGAACATTGCGCGACCCAATGGGTTTTTTGGCAACATGCCCCTCACCGCGATTTCAATCATTCGCTCAGGGTGTTCAGCTCGCATGGAAGAAACATCAGTGCTGCGAATACCACCGGGATAACCGGAGTGTCGCCAGTACAGCTTGCCTTTTTCTTTGTTACCCGTGACACGCACTTTCTCTGCGTTAACAACGACAATGAAATCTCCAGTGTCGACGTGCGGGGTGAATTCTGGCTTGTGCTTGCCGCGAAGCCTGCTGGCTATCTCGGTTGCTATGCGACCAAGGGTCTGATCTTCGGCGTCTATAATCCACCAAGATCTTTCCACGTCTTGCTCGCGCATACTCACTGTTGTCTTCATTCTGTGCCTCTTTTGCTCAGCGTTGACCTTTTAAGCCAACCTATAATCAACGCTGTCGTGCGTCATTTGCTCTGTGTTTGCTCTTCTATCAACCCAACTCCCTTAAGAGTTAGAATCGATCACTTATTCACCACTTGTTTGTTTCTATGTTTCTTTACATCAAAGACGCCGTATTTCTTTCGCCATTCGGCGTAAACGTCTATTTTGTCTTTCTATTCTTTTGTAGTTTTTTTCAACTACTCAAACCAACATCACACCCTGTACAACCTATTCAGCGGACATCGCCCCGAATTTTGACCTTCTCAAAAGATCGCCGACCATAAAACGTAGCCGTAAAGACGGGGCGCGAATGATAGAGGAGCACCAAGCGCTTTACAACTTAGAATTCGACTCTTTCGAATTCTAAGTTGACAGCGTGGTGGGCACCAGCCAAATATTCTTTCGATTGCATCTCCAATAATCGACTTTGAGTACGCTCAAATTCAAAGGACAACCGCTGGCCTTGGTACAATGTTGTTATAGATTCTTCGGCGGAGACGATCAACTTTACGCCACGATCATAAAATTCATCGACCAGACTAATAAAGCGTCGAGCCGCATCTTCTTTGCTGGTCGTAAGGGCCGGTATGCTGCTGACGAACACAGTGCTAAAAATTGTTGCCAACTCAATATAATCATTTTGGCTTCGAGGCCCTTCGCAGATGTCCGAAAACTCAAACCAAACAACGTCACCGGCCAACTTTTGCGTGAGTATTTTCCTATTCTCCACCTCTAAAGCAACGCCAAGGCTTTCTACCTCTGAAGCCAATGCGCTAAAACTCGCAGCCATACCCCGCTGTGCAGAGGCATTTAAAGGAAAGTGATACAACTCCGCCTGCTGGAGCGTACGCAGGCGAAAGTCTTGGCCTTGGTCAATTTCCCAGATATCACAACATTCATAGATTTGGTCGATTGCCGGCAGGAAGCGGGATCGCTGCAAACCATTAAGATACAAGTTTTTCGGCTCCACATTCGACGTAGCCACTAAACTAACGCCCCTGGCAAACAACGCGGTCATCAACTCACCAAGAATCATGGCATCGCCGATATCAGAAACAAAAAATTCATCGAAACATAGAATGTCTGCCTCAGCGGCAAATTCATCGGCTACCTTATACAAGGGGTTGGTGGTCCCGGAATGCCGCCCAAGGCTGTCATGGACTCTGCGCATAAACCTATGAAAGTGCATACGCAGTGCCCGATCCTCAGGCAAGCAGGTGCAAAATAAGTCCATCATCATGGTCTTGCCGCGACCGACACCACCCCATAAGTACAGACCTCGCTGTGGCCGAACCGGAGCATTTGAAAATAATCCTGCTACCCAACCCGTTAACTTGGCGGCAACGCCTTTATCTTGATTGTCTGCCTGCTCAATGCGCTGGTACAGGTCTGTCAAACGTCGCATCACCTGCGCTTGGGCCGGATCTGGCAACATCTCGCCCGCGCTTATGCTGTGTTGATATTTTTCTTCAGGACTTTGACGCATCTATCGAGTTTCTTTGATCTTAATCTGTAAAATGGGGACCTGTATGTGCTGGCTTACCCTCTCTAGGTTCACCCTCTAAAGAGGCACCTCGCCTTGGCCCCTTACGCGCGCCGCCAGTGCGTGCGCCTCCAATCCTTCACTGGTGGCCAAAAGGTCGGTCTGGGCCGCCAACTGCGCGGCACCCTTGCCAGACATTTGAATCATGGAGCTACGCTTTTGAAAATCATAAACGCCCAATGGCGATGCAAAGCGAGCTGTACCAAACGTCGGTAAAACGTGGGATGGCCCTGCAATATAATCGCCAAAAGTCTCACCAGTATGGGCGCCCATAAATATTGCCCCAGCGTGACGTATACCTTTAGCCCAAACTTCTGGGTCGGCAACAGCCAACTCTAAATGCTCCGGCGCAATTCGATTAGCTATGCTTATTGCATCTTCAGCATCTGCGCAATGAATCAGAGCGCCGCGACCTAGTAACGATGCAGCAATAATTTCAGACCTTTGCATAGTGGGTAGCATTTCATCAATTTTATCTGCGACAGCCTTTATGAAAGCAGCGTCTGGACTGATCAATATGCTTTGGGCCGAAACATCGTGCTCCGCTTGAGAAAAAAGATCTAAAACAGCCCATTCAACCGACGTAGTGCCATCTGCGATGACCAATACCTCACTAGGCCCTGCGATCATATCTATGCCCACCTGACCAAAGACCTGTTTCTTCGCCGCAGCCACAAACGCACTGCCGGGGCCGACAATTTTATCTACCTTACGAATGGTCTGAGTGCCGTAGGCCATTGCCGCCACGGCTTGGGCACCGCCAATAGTAAATACTTGGTCTGCGCCGGCTAAATGTAACGCCGCCAATACCATGTCGTTAACCACACCATCTGGCGTGGGCACTGTGACCACAACCTCATCAACCCCTGCCACTTTTGCCGGTACCAGCGTCATAAGTACGCTTGAAGGGTAGGCCGCTCGACCACCGGGTACGTATACGCCTACTCGCTCAATGGGGCTAATTCGCTGACCCAGCTGATTGCCCAAGTCATCTGTAAAAGACCAAGACACCTCAACCTGTTTTTCGTGGAATTGCTGAATGCGTCCAGCTGCTACTTGTAGTGCTTGCTGAGCATCAACGCCGATCTTTGACCACGCCGCAGCAAGCGTATCTTGGCTGATTTCAAGTTCAGCCACTGATGCCACTTTCATGCGGTCGAACTTTTCCGTGTAAGCCAGCAAAGCCTCGTCACCGTTGGCCCGCACTTCAGCAATAATGTCGGCCACAACAACATCGACGTCGCTCGCTGTACTCATATCCCAAGCAAGAAGTTCGTCTAGCTGTTGCGCAAAATCATCCGCAACGGAAGAAAGCTGACGCATGCTCACTGCCCTGCCTGATCATTGTTGCCCAATGCTTCTTCGCCAATCGCATCAACAACTGCAGAAAGCTTTGCGATCAGTGCTTGAACTTCATCAAATTTAGTCTTCATGGACGCGCGATTTACGATCAAACGAGTACTGATATCACAAATAGTCTCGCGCTCCTCGAGGCCGTTGGCGCGCAGGGTATTACCCGTATCCACGATATCGACAATACAATCTGCCAACCCAAGCAAAGGAGCAATTTCCATCGCCCCGGAGAGCTTAATCAAAGAAACTTGGCGGCTTTGAGCTTGATAATATTTGCGCGTGATATTGACGAACTTAGATGCCACCCTGAGTACATGCTCGGGTTCCGCAACCCCCACTGGGCCTGCCGTCATCATCTTGCACTGACCTATTTTGAGGTCCAAGCGCTCGTAGAAGCTCATGCTCTCGCCATACTCAAGAATGGTATCTTTGCCGGTAATGCCTATATCCGCAACGCCGTTCTCCACATAAGTAGGGACGTCGGCAGAACGCGTAACGATGAGCTTATGTCCGCCGGAAACGCTATCGAATATGAGCTTTCTGGAACGATCAGGATCCTCGCTTGGTTGGATCTGACAAGCTGCCAATAGTGGCAAGCACTCTTTAAATATACGGCCCTTATTGAGCGCGATCACTAAACCCATAGTTCTAATCAGCCTTGAGTAAATTTACTGCAAAAATATTTAGGCCATGAGCAACTTCCATTTTCACCCCCTGAAGAGGGCCACCCGCTCAAAGCCTACTGTGATGATTTGTTCAGCTCACCCTAGACATTCAAATAGAAGCTAAGATACACGACGCACGTGAGCGCCGAGTTGCTGCAATTTCTCTTCAATGGTCTCATATCCACGGTCGATGTGATAAATCCGATCAATAACCGTTGTGCCTTCCGCTGCCAAAGCAGCCAATACAAGGCTCGAAGATGCCCGTAAATCAGTTGCCATAACCGGTGCGGCGCGCAAAGTTTTTACGCCGTGGACTACGGCCATAGATACGCCATGCAATTCTATATTGGCGCCCAATCGATTCATTTCATGAACGTGCATAAATCGATTTTCGAATATTTTTTCATGAATTGTCGATGTGCCCTCAGCAACCACATTAAGTGCCATAAACTGGGCCTGCATATCTGTAGGGAATCCAGGATAGGGGGCGGTTTCAATATCCACAGCCTGAGGTCGCTTACCGTGCATATCAAGACTAATCCAGTCTTCACCCACCTCGATATCGGCACCCGCTTGAACCAACTTATCAATCACAGCACCCAGCGTGTCGGGTTCCACATCACGCAGACGGATTTTGCCCGCAGTCACCGCCGCCGCTATTAGATAGGTACCGGCCTCTACGCGATCGGGCATCACACGATAACTTCCACCATGGAGCTTCTCGACCCCTTCAATGGTGATGGTAGACGTGCCATGGCCGCTAACTTGCGCGCCCAAAGTCCGTAAAAACTCACCCAAATCTATGATCTCTGGCTCGCAGGCAGCGTTGTGTATTTTCGTCACGCCCTTTGCAAGGGTTGCCGCCATCATCAGGTTCTCAGTGCCGCCAACCGTGACCACGTCCATATACAATTCATTGCCCACTAAACCATTTGGCGCGTGGGCTCTTACATAACCATCCACCACCTCTATCTCTGCGCCCAAACTTTCTAGGCCCTTCAAATGCTGATCTACCGGGCGAGAACCAATTGCACAGCCACCAGGCAGCGACACCTCCGCCCTACCATATCGAGCTAACATCGGTCCCAGTACCAAAAACGAGGCGCGCATAGTTTTAACTAAGCTATAAGGTGCGCAAAGATCATTGAGGTGGTGGGCTGAGATCTCAACATTCATACGCTCATCAAGCGTGACGCCAACACCCAAACAAGCCAACAGCTCGATCATTGTTGTGACGTCGTGTAAATGCGGTGCATTGGAAATAATTACTGGTTCAGCGGTGAGCAAGGAGCCGGCTAAAATCGGCAACGCAGAGTTTTTCGCACCAGATATTCTAATCTGGCCATCTAACCTAAATCCGCCATCGATACTTAACTTATCCATAGTAGGTAACCCTATTCAGGCACATCGGCTTTGATCGTCACCGCGTGCAAAGCACCACCGGAGATCAAATCCTCAATGCAGGCATATACTTGTTGCTGTTTCTTTACTCTGCTCATACCGGCAAAAAGGTTTGCCACCACTTCTATCGTTGCTCGGTTACCGTCCACATTGACGATGACTTGTGCGCCGTCGATTGCGGCCTCAATACGTTGTTTGATTTCATCTTGCATGATTGGGGTCTTTCTTTTGTTGTACGTTCGTTGAGCTTGAGTTGTGCTGAAGCGGCACCAATCAATTCTACCGCCCACATGGTACGCAATTCTAAGACGACAATCATGAACAGATTAACCATTACCTAGCTATTTCTTCGACCATTAGAATATTGAAAAATACCCTCGAATCGCTTAAGCGACTTGGCTCGTGGGCAAGATCGGACTAAAGTGCATTTTCATCAGCGGCCTGTTTTAAATAAGGACAGTCAATATCCATGTGGATTCAACTTACACTACTCGTATTGGGCTTTGTTGCTTTGATATGGAGTGCCGACAAATTTTTGTCGGGTGCGGCAGCAACAGCAACCAATATGGGCGTGTCAAAAATGATGATCGGCCTTACGGTTGTATCCATTGGCACCTCAGCACCAGAAATTGTCGTAGCCACAATGGCCGCATTAGACGGCAACTCACTGCTGGCTGTAGGTAATGCAATTGGCTCAAATATAGCCAATATCGGTTTGGTGCTGGGTATCACGGCGATCATTACCCCACTACCCTTTTCGCGCAACGTCCGGCGTAAAGAATTGCCATGGTTGTTGGGCGCAACATTTCTCGCAACTATCCTAATGTTTGATCGGCACCTGGGCTTTGTCGACGGCATAATTTTATTGCTCGGCCTAGCCTATATTCTCTGGCAGCTGGTGGCATCCCAAAAGGACCCCGAATATTCAACGGAAGCCATTTCAGACGAACTAGACGAACTGCCGGATATGACTAATAAACAGAGTATAATTTGGCTGGTCATTGGCCTTGTAGTGCTTTTGATCTCGGCACAAGTATTGGTTTATGCGGCGACAAATATTGCCTCCACACTAGGCGTAAGCGACATGATCATTGGCTTAACCATTGTTGCGGTAGGCACCAGTTTACCCGAATTGGCCGCCACGGTAGGCTCTGCCATGAAGGGACAACCAGACATAGCCATTGGCAATGTCGTCGGTTCGAACATTTTAAATATACTGGCGGTTTTAGCCGTACCAGGACTCATCCATGCAACAGATATGGATTACGCGGCCCTCTGGCGAGACAGCGGCATGATGTTGGCGCTAACGTTAATGCTTGCACTGTTCGCATACGGCCTGAATTCTAGAGCAGTGATCACCCGCTTTGAAGGCGCAGTCATGCTCATGGCATGGATGGGCTATAACCTATTACTGATTCAGCAGGCCTAAGTTATGTCCACAGAACAAATAGCAAAATCTATCCAAGGCATTGTTTTTGATGTGGATGGTGTGCTTACAGATGGACGAATAATTTATGACGATGCGGGCAATGAAACCAAACAGTTTCATGTCCGCGACGGCGCAAGTATAAAGCTGCTGGCCAGCAAGGGCATTGCGATAGCAATAATCACAGGGCGCCAATCAGCAATGGTTAGCAGGCGTGCCGAAGAATTGGGCATAGTCCATATCATGCAAGGCGCAGATTCAAAAACCGATGCGCTAAAGGCTCTGATTGATAATGGCTTCCCCAGCCAAGACCTCTGTGCAATTGGCGACGACATCCAGGATCTGCAGCTGTTTAACCACCCAAGTATTACCTTGCGAGCAACCGTCGCAGACGCTCATCCTGTGGTGCTCGCCAAAGCCGACTTTATCACTCTCCGCGTAGGCGGAGCAGGTGTAGCATTAGAACTGGCTGAGCTAATACTTAAAGCTCAAGGCAAGTGGGATTTCGACTAATGTCCACAACCCTAAAGCAGAAGCGCAGGCAAAAGCGACGACAAAGGCAACTGAGGCCGCAGACTCAAGCTCAATCAACGGCCCAACCACCGAAGGCCTTTCTGCTGCTAGAAATTTTCTTCCGCAGTAAGCAATTACAAATTGCCACCACACTCCTGAGCACACTAGTTTTGCTAGCCATCTTTATGCCTAACTTTTTTCAAGGCATACAACAAGCAACCGTAGCCTTCGGCGAACAAACCCAGACAGTGGAAGAATCCGAGCGCGCGCCAGACAGCTTTGGCACAAACATGCTGCTCCAAACTTTTGCCGCTGACGGCACGCTACAGTATCAAGTGCGAGCCGAGTCCATGCAGCAATATTTGGACGCTAAATCAACAAACCTACAAACACCATTTATAACCCTGAACAATCAAGGCAGTTCGCCTTGGACCATCAAAGCCCAAGATGGCCTTATTAGGCCGGCAAAAGGCACATTGGACGAGAACGAAAAAGTACTTTTACTTAACGGCGCGGTCTCGGTAACACAAAATCTTAGCAGCGACGACTATGTGCGCTTGAGTAGCGATGACCTAACGGTTTATCCAGCCTCGAAAATTGCCCGCACTGAACAATTTGTAATCGTTGAGACCTCGGCCTTTAAAACACAAGCCTTGGGGGTAATCGTAGACCTTTCCAGCGGTAGAATTGAATTTCCAAAAAATGATCGACAACGAGTAAAAAGCACCCTTATCCCCACACCCGCTTTTGAAGGAAAAATCTAATGGTCGATAGAAAATTTATGCCGGTATCGTTGTTTAGCTATACCAACAGACAACGCTTACTTGCCGTTTTAACTGCATTTATGCTCTTGGCCTACCCAAGCATGGGCAACACTGCAACGGCCAATGATGCTGGTGAAATTGTTATCGAGGGCGCCAGCGCCGAGTTCGACAAGACGAACAACTCCATCACCTACACCGGCGATGTGGAAGCAAAAATGGACAGCGTTGCAATCACAGGCGAGATACTTTTAGTCAACCTTGCCCAAGACAGAGTGCAACTTATTACCACCTCAGGTAATCCGGCTAGATTCACTCAAGCGGCCAGCCCGAGCAAAGGTCGCGCCAACGACACTTCTGCGGCAGCAGAAAAGATCATCTACTTCCCCGAAGACAATAAGTTAGAATTGGTGGGCAATGCCCGACTCACTCAAGGCAGCAATGTGATCAGTAGTCCATCCATTAGCTATGACATATTGGGTGGCGAAGTAGAGGCCGGGGATGGCGCCGGGGATGAACGAGTACAAATGCAATTGTTATTGCCTAAGATCAATACAAACGCCGCTCAGCCGGATAGCGTTGTTGAAGAATAATGGCAAGTTTATCCGCTCAGCACTTACGCAAATCCTATGCCACTACCCTAGTGTTAGAAGACGTATCGCTGGAAGTAAATCAGGGTGAAATTGTCGGTTTGCTTGGGCCAAATGGTGCAGGAAAAACCACCTGCTTTTACATGCTGGTAGGTCTTATCAAACCGGATTCAGGAAGTATCAAGCTAGACTCACAAGACTTAACTACGGCACCTGTGCATGAAAGGGCCAAGGCCGGAATCGGTTACCTGCCCCAAGAAGCCAGCGTCTTCAAAACCCTTTCTACTGAAGACAATATTTTGGCTATTCTAGAGCTAAATGATCAGCTCAATGATCAACAGCGCAAGGCTCGTTTAGAAGAACTGATAGCTGAATTTAACTTAGGTGCGGTGCGCAAAAGCCTCGGCCAAAGCCTCAGCGGAGGCGAGCGAAGACGCTTAGAGATAGCTCGGGCACTGGCCAGTAATCCGCAATTTATTTTATTAGATGAGCCCTTTGCTGGTGTGGACCCTATTTCAGTCAATGATATCAAAGACGAAATCATTGACTTGGCAAAGCGCGGCATCGGCGTGTTAATCACGGACCACAATGTCAAAGACACTCTAGATATTTGTGACCGGGCCTATATTGTGCATCAAGGTCGGATCATTGCCGACGGCCAACCAGCAGAAATTTTGTCAAACAAAATTGTACAAAAGGTCTATCTTGGTGAGGGCTTTGGGGAATAGCATAAAGGATCTAGAAAAGTATCATGGGTCGCGTGCGAACATGCAGCTAAAGAAACAACTACGGGTAAAGATCGAAAGTCTTGTCATGCCCCTCTCTGGTCTGCAATCTGGCAAACTGTGCAGTAAAGAGCGCGGGGGAAAGGTCGGTAGGTTGGCCTGTAACCGCGCGCGCACAAGAGTGCGCGTCAGTTTATGAAGCAATCTCTCTCCATGAAGCTTGGCCAGCAATTGAAGATGACACCTCAATTGCAACAAGCCATCAAACTTCTACAACTATCGGCCATGGAACTAAGCCAAGAAATTCAAACCACCCTAGACAGTAACCCTCTACTAGAAGTTGAGGATGACTGGGGTGATAATTCACCAGAAGTTGACGAAAGTACTGATAACTACGACACCTTTGACGCTGAGCCCGCGCCCGTTGACGATTACCCAGATGCGCAAGATTTAGAACAAGACGTCGGCGCGCAACTCTCCGAACCGTTGAGTGAAACATTAGCGGTGGATTCATCCTGGGACGACGTCTATCCCCAAGCACCCGCGGCGGCACCAGCCAGTGGCGAGTTCGACCTAGACCCTGGCGCCAACAATGTCACTGCACCCAGCCTCATTGATCACCTTTTATGGCAACTCAACCTCACTCCCATGGCGCCATCTGACAGAGTAGTGGCAATGGCCATCATCGATGCTATTGATACAGATGGCATGCTCAGCGCCAGTATTAGGGAAATTAGCACCACGTTGTTTGACCCAAACTTAACCGAACATGAGCAAGTCAACGACGAAGACGTTATCCAAATTCTTCAGCGCGTACAGCAACTTGACCCCATCGGTGTGGGCGCACGAGATTTACGCGAGTGCCTGTTGTTGCAACTCATGCAACTAGATCCTTCGACCAAATGGTTGCAAGAAGCCATCAGCGTGGTTGACGAGCACCTACATCTATTAGGCGCCAAAGATTTCGTTAACCTGATTAAGCGGACACGCCTGCAAGAGTCTCAACTCAGCGAAATAGTGGCGCTAATTCGAACACTGCAGCCCAGACCGGGGGCAGCATTTGACTCAGCCGACTCAGATTTTGTGTTACCCGATGTAGTCGTAAGAAAGCAAAACAATCGTTGGCTGGTTGAGTTGAACCCTGAAACCCTGCCAAAGGTGCGGATCAATGATACCTATGCAGGCTATGTCAAAAACCTAACTTCCGGCGCAGATAAAGACTTCATTAAAGATAATTTGCAGGAGGCTCGTTGGTTTCTAAAGAGCCTACAAACTAGACACGACACTTTACTCAAAGTGGCGACAAAAATTGTCGAAGTACAACAAGGTTTCTTGGAACACGGCCCAGAGGCTATGAAGCCGCTCATTCTTGCCGACATTGCGGAGCAAGTGGAATTGCATGAGTCGACTATATCGCGGGTTACCAATCGCAAATATCTGGCAACGCCAAGAGGACTTTTTGAATTAAAGTACTTTTTTTCATCCCACGTTGGCACCACCAGCGGCGGCGAAGTTTCAAGTACGGCTATACGAGCGATCATCAAAAAACTCACGGCGGAAGAAAATCCAAGAAAACCATTGAGTGATAGCAAAATCGCCGTAATATTGCAGGAACAGAACATTACCGTTGCTAGGCGCACCGTAGCAAAATACCGGGAGTCTTTATCGATCCCCCCATCTAACGAGCGCAAGCAATTAGTCTAAAGGACCTGTTATGCCGCATAGACAACAGTAGTATTCTGGAACTGAAGGATTCATTGGAAAATAAGGAGATTAGCCATGCAGCTAAACATAACTGGCCACCAAATTGACCTTACCGATTCTCTACAACTTTATATTCGAGAAAAATTCCAAAAATTGGAAAGACATTCGGATCAAATAACGCAAATTCACGTTGTCCTAAATATCGAAAAATTAGCTCATCAGGCAGAAGCTACCGCTCATGTGCCCGGCGCAGAACTATTTGCCAATGCCGAGGCGTCGGATATGTACCCAGCGATAGACCAACTATTAGACAAACTCGACAGACAGCTGATTAAACATAAAGAAAAAACCGTAGCGCGCCATAATGGCAGTCACGACAGAACGCCTAATCACTCAATTTAATTTACCGAAAAGAGCCATTTGCCTCATGCCATCAATCGCCGAACTTCTACAACCAACCCAAGTGCACTGTAATTTTGCTGGCCACAGCCGCAAAAAAGTTCTGCAATTGGTGGCGGAATCCTTGGCCAAGGAATCCAATGATAAGGAAAGCTCCACTGATGAAATATACGACGGCTTAATGGAGCGTGAGCGCTTAGGCAGCACTGGACTAGGAGATGGCGTCGCTATTCCGCACTGCCGCATGAACTGCGCAACAATGCAGTGTGCATTCGTTTCGTTAAGCGAAGCAATCGACTACGAATCTGTAGACGGAGAACCTGTAGATCTGGTTTTTGTACTCATAGTACCCACTGACGAAAACACCGCGCACTTGGAGACTCTGGCAGTGCTGGCGCATATTTTTGGCGAAAGCGAATTTCGCCAACGACTTCGAGCAGCCAACACTGACGAGGAGTTGCGCATGACAATAATTACAATAGAAAGTGAACTAGCCGCACAGGCTGATGCACCGGCGGTGATTAACAGCTAATGAAATTAATCATCATCAGTGGCCGGTCAGGCTCTGGCAAATCCACTGCGGTGCGTGCACTGGAGGATTCAGGTTATAACTGCATCGATAATCTGCCCATCAGCCTCCTTGAAGCGCTGATCATTGAATACCTCAAGGAAGGCTCCACAGATTCCAAACTTGCTGTGTGTATTGATGCAAGAAGCAGATCGCTAGAGAAATTCCCAGATATTTTGATGGGACTAGACAGTAAGCTCATTGAAAGACAGATTATTTATCTCGATGCACTTGGCCCCTCGTTGGTCAAACGATTCAGTGAAACACGGCGCAAACACCCACTAACCACTGCGGACATCGACCTTCGCCAAGCCATTGATATGGAAGCACGCATACTCGGTAGCATTGCCGACCTTGCCAACTTGATCATCGATACAACTCATTTAAGCGCCAAGCAGCTCAGCGATCAGATCAAAGAAAGAATAATAACCCGTGAAGAATCTTCGATTAGTTTGGTATTTAGATCCTTTGGTTTTAAGCATGGTGTGCCGGTAGATACGGATTTCGTTTTCGATTTACGCTGCTTACCTAATCCGCATTGGGAACCCAAGCTCAGACCGCTTACTGGACTCAACCAAGAAGTTCAGAATTATCTCAATGAGCAACCCATGGTTTTAGAGATGTTCGATGAGTTATCAGGGTTACTCAAACGCTGGATTCCTCGTTTTGAGGCCAACGAAAGAATTTATATGACTATTGGCATTGGCTGTACCGGCGGACAGCACCGAAGTGTTTTTATGGCTGAAAAGCTGGCCCACTATTTCAGAGAACATTTCGAGAATGTACTCGTTAGACATCGAGAGCTCGAGCGACTGAAAATTAAGTAGGCGTGGCCCAAACGTACCAACTCTCTTAATAACACCTGTCATCAGCATCTGTACATTTGTGGCAGACACTAATGGGTTAGCTAACTGCGCTATGAGCTATGCGCTATGCGCTATGCGACGCTTTGTGCTGTGCAGCCTTGGGTAAACGCTTGTGTTATTTTGCGTTGTTCCAGCTACTATGCTGGGCGCTCCTTCTTAATGCTAATGATAGAGAACCTATGCAACAGACAGTCCTCACCATTATCAACCCACTCGGTCTTCATGCCCGAGCAGCGTCCAAATTTGTTGATTGCGCAAAGCATTTTGAGTCAACCATTACACTTGCTACGCACAGCGGCGAAGTGGACGGCAAAAGCATTATGAAACTATTGCTGTTGGGCGCGCCCATGGGCACGCAGATCACCTTACGGGTAGTCGGCGTTGACGAGGACAGTGCATTCCAAGCTACATGCGAACTCATCAATGCGGGTTTTGGCGAATTAGAAGAGTAATGCTCAACACAGACCAGCAGCAGTTAGAGGACCTTCTACGTGGCCTTGGTCGCAGTAGTGTAGATGAAACGAAAATCCTCCTTACCTCGCTCCGCCCCAACGAAGTTGCCATGGCGTTAGAAGCCAATTTACCCAACACAAGGCGGGTGATTTGGCAGTTACTTGACGACGAGGCGCGTAACCAATGTTTGCAATATCTGCGCGAGGATGTGCGAGCTGAATTTCTAGAGGCCATGGATACCGCTCAATTGGTAGCTGCTGCAGAAAACCTAGATACCGATGATTTTGCCGATATTTTGCAGCAATTGCCCGCAACGATAACCAACCAAGTCTTAGAAAATTTGGATGCTCGAGATCGCGCCCGAGTGGAGTCTGTATTGTCCTATCCGGAGGACAGCGCTGGTGGACTAATGAACACCGACACAATAACTGTCCGTCCACGCCACGCCATTGAATTGGTTTTACGTTATTTGCGACTACGTAAAGATCTACCGAAATCCACTGACTCACTCATCGTCGTCAACAGCGCCGACGAGTATGTGGGCATGCTACCTTTAGCAAAACTACTCACATCAGACCCAACAGTAACGGTCAGAGAAATCATGGCCGGCGACGTACCGGCAATTCATGTGTCCGAGACAGATGCAGCCGTGGCAAAAATGTTCTCGGAGCGAGATCTTATTTCGGCGCCCGTCATAGATGACAATGGACTACTTGTTGGTCGTATAACCATTGATGATGTTGTTGACGTTATTATTGAAGATGCGGAAGAGGCGGTATTGGCTCAGGCGGGACTAGACGTAGACGAGGACACCTTTGCACCAGTGCACAAAGCAGTGCGCCGGCGCGCCGTATGGTTAGGTATTAATCTGCTTACGGCGCTCATGGCCTCAGGCGTGATTCACTTATTCGAAGAAGCCATTGTCAAAGTTGTCGCACTAGCGGTACTTATGCCGGTGGTCGCCAGTATGGGCGGCATCGCCGGGACTCAGACATTAACGCTAGTGATTAGAGGTCAAGCAACCGGACAAATCGGTAAAAACAATCTACTTTGGATGCTCAACAGAGAGTTCATTGTAGCTGCCTTAAATGGATTGTTGTGGGCAACACTGGTAGCCGTTGCGGCAGCAACCGTCTTCGCAGATACCCTGCTCGGCTTCATTATCGCAGCGGCCATGATGGTGACCATTCTCGTTGCCGCTATTGCCGGTAGCCTTCTGCCAAGTATCCTGCGCAAGATGAACATCGACCCAGCTATTGCTGGCGGCGTGGTGCTCACCACCATCACCGACATAACCGGTTTCTTCGTTTTTCTCGGTTTAGCTACGTTGCTTTACAGCTAACACAAACTGGCCTACTGGCCAGCTATAGTCATTGCATCTAGCAACATACTGGGTGCGCGAATATTCCCACGCATATCAACATCATCACCAATGGCAACAATGTTTAGCAGCATATCTTTAAGATTACCGGCAATTGTCAGCTCATCTACCGGGTACATAATTTCGCCATTTTCAACCCAAAAACCTGAAGCACCTCGGGAATAGTCGCCGGTTACTGCATTAACACCCTGGCCCATCAGTTCCGTAACCAGCAGGCCTGTATTCATTTGTTTGAGTAGATCAGCATGAGTAGTCTGGGGCCCAATAACATCTAGGTTATGTACGCCGCCCGCATTACCGGTAGTTTGCATAGCCAACTTTCGCGCAGAATAGGTAGACAAGATATAGCTACTAACCGCGCCCTTAGTGACGAATTCGTTAATTTGTGTCGCCACACCATCGCCGTCAAAATAGGCGCTGCCTAAACTACCCATAATATGCGGGTCTTCTCTTAAGCTCATCCACTGGGGCAGTACTTGATTACCTAGGCTGTCTAGCAAAAATGACGCTTTGCGATATTGCGCACCACCGCCAATAGCACCGAGGAGGTGACCAAGGAGTCCACTGGCTAACTGTGGCGAAAGCAAAATGGGGAATTTGCCGGTGGGTGCTTTTTGCGGCGATAACCGAGCAACCGTACGCCGGCCAGCCTCTGCGCCCACGGCTAAGGCACTTTCAAGGGCACTGCTCTTGCGCGCCAAGGAATACCAATAATCCCGTTGCATGCCGTTATTGTCCTCACCTATCAAGACACAACTTAGACTATGCCGAGTACCACAATAACTGCCAATAAATCCGTGGCTATTGCCATAAACCCGTAATCCCTGCTGGGTACTCACTTCTGCGCCGTCAGAATTGACCAATCTATCGTCCACTCTTAAACCCGCAGCCTCGCACTCGATGGCAAGCTGAGTAGCTTCTTCTGGTTCAATAACCCAAGGGTGATAGAGATCCAAATCCATAGCTTGCGTAGGCATCAAGGCTTTGTCTGCTAACCCACTACAGTCATCTTCCTGAGTATGTTGCGCAATATTTTTTGCTGCTTTAACAGTATCGCGAATAGCATCTATGCTACTGTCCGTGGTGCTGGCAGAGCCTTTGCGCTGGCCATAATAAAGGGTTATGCCAAAACCGCGGTCTTGGTTAAATTCCAAGTTTTCAAGTTCGCCTTTACGCACTCGAACACCTAACCCTTGATCCATACTTACCGACACTTCAGCCTGGTTTGCACCTTGCTGCTTAGCTTCAGTAAGAATATCTTGCACAAGTTCCGTCAATTCTGTTTGATGATCTATAAAATCCAATGAACTATTCCAAAAAAGTTAAAAATGTCTGAAGACCTCTCAAAAACCGCACGTAAACGTGAAGCTGAGCGACTGCAACTTGTCGGTCATAAATTGACCGAAATGAAGCCCGACGTACTGGCGACCATTCAAATGTCGGTGGAGTTGCGCCAAGCAATCGCCACCCATCAACGTATCTCTAGCCGCGAGGGCGGACGCCGCCAGCTGCAATTTATCGGCAAACTCATGCGCAAGATAGACACCGAGGCCCTAGAGAAACAACTTGCCGACCTCGAAGGCCAATCTAATGATGCGCGCACGTTCTTTCACCAACTTGAACAGTGGCGCGATCGTTTGGTTGAACAACCCGACTCTATGACGGACTTTATCGACCAATACCCACAAGTAGATCGGCAACAACTACGACAAATTGTGGTCAAAGCTGGCGCATCTAAACCCAGCATCAGTGAGCCGCCCAGCGAGGCACACAAGCGCGCACTGAAACTGCTCTTCAAGTTTATACGTGACAGTGCCAGCGACTAATTAACATTACCCTGCTTGGGTGCCACCGACGATTATCTCATCTACTTTAAGAGTCGGTTGGCCAACGCCCACAGGGACCGATTGACCGTCTTTACCGCAAACGCCAACACCGCCATCTAAGCTGAGATCATTACCTACCATAGAAACTTTGTTCATCACCTCAGGGCCACTACCTATTAACGTGGCACCACGAATGGGCGCAGTGACTTTACCGTCCTCAATTAAATACGCTTCTGTGGCAGAAAAAACAAAACGACCAGAGGTAATATCAACAGAGCCACCACCGAAGTTCACCGCGTAGACGCCCTTCTTAACCGAACGCAGTATATCCTCGGGTAAATCTTGACCTGGCAGCATATAGGTATTTGTCATTCTCGGCATCGGCACATGAGCAAAAGACTGTCGACGCCCGTTACCCGTTGCAGCTACATTCATTAGGCGCGCATTTAATTTGTCCTGCATATAGCCTTTTAGAATGCCGTCTTCTATCAGCACAGTAGATTGTGTCTGAGTACCTTCATCGTCCACGGATAAAGAGCCGCGCCGACCTTGCATAGTGCCATCGTCAACTATCGTGCATAAGGTAGAAGCCACCTGCTCGCCGACACGGCCAGAAAAGGCTGAACTGCCCTTACGATTAAAATCACCCTCTAGACCATGACCCACCGCTTCATGCAGCAATACGCCCGGCCACCCTGGGCCCAAAACCACCGGCATTGGACCTGCTGGAGCATCTATAGCCTCCAAATTAATCAATGCCATGCGCACAGCCTCTTTGGCTAAATCACCGGCCCAGTCGCCTTCGCCTAATGAAAACAGGCTACGTCGACCACCGCCGCCGGCACTTCCGCGTTCACGCCGGTCGCCTTGCACTACGATGACCGAAACGTCTAGGCGCACTAAAGGTCGAATATCTGCAGCCAAGGTACCGTCACTAGCCATCACCAGCATAGACTCATGACTGGCTGAAATGCGCACATTAACCTCTTTAACGCGAGAGTCTTCGGCCCGAGCAACCGCATCTACTTGCCTGAGCAGCACTACCTTTTCTGCATCAGACAAACTAGAAATTGGATCGACGCCTTCATACAGTGCCGGATAGGCTGTGGCGTTAAAGGCTGGAACGTTTCTGCTGGCGCCTTTCTTAGCAATAGAGCGTGCTGCCTTTGCCGCCTGCTTAAGGCCGTCTAGGCGAATATCTTCGCTGTAAGCAAAACCTGTTTTCTCGCCAGCTAGCGCACGTACACCAATACCTGCATCAACGGAGAATGCCCCGTCTTTGACAATGCCGTCTTCTAACGCAAAAGACTCAGATCGCGTGCTTTGCACAAACACCTCACCATAATCGATTTCTCGGCTTAGCAAGTCGAATACTGTTTCTTCTATCTCGGCAAAGGCCATACCTTTGCTTTTCAGCAGGGTTTCTTCTGCTTGGCTGACTAAATCGCTCATATCTAATTATTGCTCGGTATCATTTTGAATACGTAAGTTATTACTTTAACGCGAAGACTCACTGATTAGCATCAATGTCCAACAACGGTCCTTGTTCCTTCGGCACTACATCCTGCTCTGGCGCATCTAAGTTGTCTTTGACATTTGCGGCTTTTTCAAACAAATCTGGCGATAGCCGTTCACCGGCTTCGGGCACAGCGTCAATAGACTGTCCCCAGAGGGTCAAAAACTTCACCTCTGGATCGTCTATGCTACCAGCCACTGAGAATTTTGCGCTGCTCATACGCTGAATTGGCTTGCGCAAAATGCGCTCACCGATTGCCACGCCAATACCAGCAAGAGGATTAGCCAGCGCCACATAAGCGGCGTACCAAGGCAAATTATCACTGACCGGCAGCGTCACGATCATTTCGTTATTCAAAGTCCCTTGCGCAAAGTCAACCATACCGCCCAATTCATACGTAGAAGATGTACTTTTCACTATGAGGTTTTTGTTGAAAGACAATTGTTTGTTTTCTAATTGTATTTCCGCAGCCATACGACTAAAGCTTATACCCTCATCCACCACATCTGAAAAATCTAGGTTGATACGTTTGGTGAGCGCAGAAACATTTAGCAAACTAACTAAGCGCAGACCATTTTGTCCCGCCTCCACATCTAAAAACCGGCCGTCTTTCGCAATGATAGCAATACCGCCTTCGCCGTCGACAATATTCAAATTCGCCGGCGACCCGGGCCAAGAAATATTACCTGAGAGTCGTGCAAACCCTGTTTCAACAACGGCAATGTAACCCCAGGCTGGCAGCGTGGTGATCAAGTTATCCAAATCCGCTGCCCCTGAAAAAGAGGTTCTATTACTGTCTAAATCCCAAAAGGCAACGCTGTCTTTTATATGCACTCCTTTAATGTCAATGGAGCGGATATCGAAGCGAATACCAGCGGCTTGAGGTTCGATATTAACTTCCCAAGCACCGAAAGATTCATCGCCCAGATGTAGTGAACCTACCCTCACATTTGCACGAGGAAGTGCCTTACCGATCTCTACCGGCATCGAATCTACGCGGGTAACACCATCCTCGGCAAACTGACTAACTTGAGGAAGGCGCAGAAAAGACAGATCGATATCAATAATTTCTGCATCGGAGAGATCTACACGACCGATAATGTCATCGGACTTTAAAACAAAGCTTAGTTCTTCAGCAATATCCTGCCCGTTGAGCGTAACGTCGTCGAAAACAAAGTCTGCAACCACCAACTCACCTACGTTAAGGTCTTGGATTTGCCAATCGAATGGTAGAACTACCGCCGCTTCACCGTCCTCAGTAATCCAATCTGCAATATCTAAACGTGGTAACTGGCCAACAATTTTTAATCCTTTTGCTGCCAACTCAGGCATTGGCGGCGTGGCGGAAATGCCGACACCACCAGAAATTTTTCCACTCAAAGGGTTGCCCTGTTCTGTCGGCGGCACCAGTAACCAACCTTGAGTACTCTTAAACTGCCAATCTAACTGTTGAGCTTCAGGCAAAAATTTTAAGTTAAATTCGCTTTGTTCAGCGACTTCCTGAGGTTTGCCAAATTCTGCAGGCAAATTCACATGCATTCCCAACAGGTCCGTGTTCACAGCTAAGTTCGATACACCGCCATTCATAGACAGATTCAGCAGCGAAGAAAATTCTGCATCACCCTGCAATACCCCTGGTGCATCTATGCCCAGCAACTGGGTGATTTTTGCCGCATCGATCTGTCCATCAACACTGATCTTTAACCACTGCTCATCACTATCTGAAGTGATTACTGCCGGTTGGTCAAACATTGACGCTTTCAGCTGGCCATGAAAATGATGAGGAAGAGTAAAACTCGCCGCACCTTGGATATCCTCAACGGATATTTTATAGCTAGGCATATCTAGAGAAACGCCAGACACCTGCAAACTCAGATTAGCCAACAACCCCGTTGGTGAAAGATCTGCTATTGCCGTGGTGCCGGTGGGTTCGGCGTTAACTGGCGTTAACGCTTGGACTAGAGGAACCTCTATGTGGGCTACAGTCGCAACAAAACCTTCGCCGTAAACCCGCCAATCATCTTCAACGAAAAGCATATGCTCCTGTAACGGCGAAGAGCGGATGAAATCTAGTATTGCTTGAGCAGTCGGTTCGGCGGAAAAGTCTACGGCAATAACACCGGCTCTATCGATCTTGGCTGTTGCTTGAGTAAAATCAATACCCAACGATTGTCCCTCAAGATTTTCTAATAGCGTTTCTTGCCCCAATACTTTGAGGTGCCCTCGAGCGTTAGAAATCTTTGGCCAACCCTGAAGGTAACGGACTTGAACCGAACTGAAATCACCCAGCAACTCGAATCTTCGGTCAAACTTACGCTCGGGCAAAACATGAATTTGACTTTGAAGAGCCAATTCAACATTGTCAAACCGGCCTTTTTCTGGGGCGGTTTTCAACCAATTATAAAGACCAGGGCTGAGCTTATAGGGTACATAACTTTGCCCGTGATCCAGCCCCGCCGTGTCCACCTGTACCGTTGCCGCCACTCTCTGCTCGTACTTAGCTTGAGGCCTAGTGGTCGCAAATTCACCGGTAATTGTCGAGTCGCCTCTCACGGCGACAATATTTTCACCCCGTAACGCCACATACCCGGGCCGAATAATCAGCGAAAGTTCACCCTCGGCGCTATCCAATTGCCACTCATCTTTAAATAGATCAGGAAAAAGCATGGTCATATCTTCGCCATGGACCATTAAACCTATGTTGCGCGAATCACCCCAAATTTGCCCACCCGCGTTATTCAATGCCGGAACTCCACGATAACCGTGGAATTGGACGTTCTCCACTGCAAATGCATACCCAAAAGCTAATTTGGAGTCGGCAAACAGATGAAGGTTTTTAGCGACACCCGATGCGCTGAGCGCACTGAGCCATTCTGACAAGGGTTGGGATGGTTGCGTAGTGCCTATCAGGAAATCACTTACTTCACCAATATCTTGCTGTTCGGACCAGAGCTGCACAGCCGGTGAATTAGCCAAATTGATGAAAGGATCGTTACCTCTGCTGGGGTCTAAACGAAGAAGAAAGTCTGACAATTCAATCGACTTAGATGCATTGAACAAAGTAATTTTCGACACAGCGCCAATAAGGTGGCGATCCAGACTCTGCAGTCGCAAACCAAAATCTATACCAACGTCTGCGCTTAGCAGGAGCGAGTCAGATGCAACAATACGAACATTAGTTTGGCCAGTAGTTTGAATACCGTCTAATGTTTTCAGGTAGCCGTTACTCAGGGACAACAGAAAATCGCTGTCTGCAATTATTCCCCGAGGGACAGTCAAACTACCGCCAACGAAGTATTCTTCGGAATAACCTGGGGCAAAAGCTCCAGGGTTCTTTTGCAGATAACCAACTGTGAGCGACTGCAGATCAGTACCCGAAAGAGCTTGGTCTAGAATCACTTTGTCCGCAAAAGCGATATCAACTAAAACTATGCGCTCAGCGCTCGTATTAACTAGATCTAAACCCAACAAATAGGTCTGACTAGCAGCGCCTACCGGCGTGAGATGCACTTCTATATCACCAAATATGCGACCGCCCCGCCTAGCGATTTTCTCTAGGTCAAACGGAAGTTCTGCATTGCCCTGATCGCGCAGGCGCCAACCTAATGCCGTTTGATCCACATATAGATGAAATTGATCCCAATGAAGAACAGCGGGTACCCAAGCACCCTCAATTAGACTAGCAAAAAAATCAATTTCTAATTCTAGGGCTTCAATCTGGCCCGCGCCAAATTTTAGTTTAGCAATCTCGACAATTGGATTGAGGCCCCGCCATGAAGCTGTGAGACCGACAACTTTCACGTTAAGAGGTGCAAGGGTCGCATTAACTCGAGGAGTGAGGCCGGAAACAAAACTGACGCTAATCCTGCCGAAACTTTGAGTTAGCGCTAGGATCACCACCATTGTAGTCATGGCCAAAAGAACAGGGCGAATGAGGAATTTGTGTAACAAGTTCGCTATGTTGGGTTTAACTAAATTCATAAAGAATTTGATTAGCTGCCTCGACGCAGCGAGTCATCGGAAAATCTAATAGCAAAATGCCCGACAGCAAAAGCTGGATCGTTTTGTAACGTAATTGAACACTTGAGGGTCGCAGAAAGTTGCGCCAGAAATTTAGCATCCTCATCTAGAAACCGCTCAATGACCGCTTCGGTAGCAATGACAGTGTACTCGCCGGCGCCCTTGCCAGGCGCATCACTCAGCGAGTATTGGGCAAAAATTTCACGCAAAATTTCCATGCAAGTAGACTCAGCGGATACAACACTGCCTGATCCAGAACAATTGTCACAGGGCACACAAACCGTTTGCTCTAAGCTCTTACGCGTTCGCTTTCGACTCATTAGCACCAGACCAAGCTGGGAAAATTCATCACAAAAAGTTTTGCATGGATCCATCGCCAATCCTTCTTTTAAGGCCTGCAAAACTTGCTGTCGATGCTTCGATTCGAGCATATCGATAAAATCGATAACAATTATGCCACCCAAATTGCGCAAACGAAGCTGCCGCGGAATACTTTGAGCAGCTTCTAAATTTGTTCTAAACACTGTTTCTTCTAGGTCTGCACCGCCAACAAATCCACTAGTGTTAACATCAATGCTGACCAAAGCTTCGGTTTGCTCAATAACTAACGAGCCACCATTCGGCAAGCGCACTGTCGGTTCAAGAGCTCGGGTAATTTCACCGTCCACAGCATAACGTTGAAAAATCGGAATTTGATCTTGGTAGGAAAATAGACGCGACAAGTACTCTGGCGCATATGTTTGCATGTACTCACGAATCTGTTGCAGTGTTGCCGCATCATCCACAGCAATACGCTCGGTTGTGTTACCAACCAAGTCACGAATCAATCGATTTTCCACCGGCAGCTCTGCGTATACGATATTCGGCGGGTTGAGTTTTTTTAAGTCGCCCTGGATCGTCGACCAAATACGCTGCAACAAGGCAAAATCTTCCAGCAACACATGATCTTCAGCGCCGTCACTGAGTGTTCTGGCGATCACACCAATTCCGGCCTTATCCACCAACGGACCAAGCACGCGATAAAGGCGGGTTCGCTCACTCTCATCCTCTATACGCTGCGATATCCCAACATGCTTCTCATATGGCGTTAACACCAAAAACTTCGCTGCAATGGCGATACGCGTGGTAAGTCGCGGGCCTTTTTGGCCCAATGGGTCTTTGCTCACTTGGACGAGAATATTCTGCCCATCGTGTAAAAGGCTGCGAATATTTGGCTTAGATTTCGTCGACACTGCACTAGCCGGGGCAGTAGCAGATAGCAACAACGAGGACTGAATGTCTGACGCATGCAGAAATCCAGGCCGCTCAAGGCCAATATCTACAAAAGCTGCCTGCATACCAGGAACAATGCGTACTACTTTGCCAAGATATATATTCCCCGTAGCACTGTAGCCATTGGAGCGCGCCATATGAATTTCTTGTAACGCGCCGTTGGCAATCAAAGCTACTCGTGTCTCAAAAGAGCTGACGTTAATGAGCAGTTCTTCAGACATTGGCGCGCATCGCCCAAGTATCGATGCCGAAACTTTGCAGTAAAACCTCTGTTTCAAATACAGGCAGCCCAACTATCGCCGTATAGCTGCCCGCTATTTTTTCACAGAACACCGCACCTAAGCCTTGAATACCGTAGCCACCCGCTTTGTCTTTGGCTTCGCCAGAGCGCCAGTAAGCTTGGGCTTCCTCTAGACTGATTGCGCGAAATGAAACATCACTGGTAACAACAACCGACTCAAAGTGCAGACCATCATAAAGGGCTACCCCGGTCATTACCTGATGAGTTTGCTCAGAAAGGCAACGCAACATCCAAATACCCTCGGCAGCGCTATCGGGTTTCCCCAACAATTTTCCATCATGAACGACTATGGTATCGGCGCCCAAAGAGACAAAACCTTCAGCCCACCCAGCTTTAGATTTAGACAACGCCAGACGCTCAACATAGGCGTCAGGAGCCTCGTTTTGCATAGGGGTTTCGTCGACCTGCGGGTGACTAATGGAAAACTCAAGACCAATTTGCTTGAGCAGATCTGCGCGACGCGGAGAACTTGAAGAGAGCACTAATTGCTTAGCCGGGTAGTCAGCCACTAGTTATATCCCGGACCTATAAGCCGTAATAATACTCGACTCAAAATAGGCCATAAGAGGGCACTGGAAATCGCCCTTGTCAGCGGTAAAATATCCCAAGGTTGATCGGCAACAAAAAACATAACAAAAGCGCGGAACACTTCTGCCAAAAAGACAATTAGAAAAATCATCATCGCTTGCTGCACCATTGAATGCATCTGATGGCGTTGGTGAAAACGCCACACAAAGAAAGTTATTGAAGCAAAAATGGCGCCATTAACACCAAAAGGCTCATTCAAAACGACATCTGCAAAAAGGCCAAAAATCCAGCTGAAAATAATGCCACGACGATAAGTCGTTTGATCATCTGACTGCCGAGGCGCACCAAAGAGTAAGGCAAAAAACAAACCTCTTCGAGACGGCAACTGTTGTGCCCAAAAAAAGCAAATTAGCAAAATCCACTGCGGGCGGATGTACGTGAGCCACACATTCGGCTCACCTGGCAGTCGCGCAACAGCCAACACAAAACTCAGCAGTACACTTAAAGTCAGCACGATGCCTAAGCCGGGAGAATTCATTTAACTGACGCCTCCCTCGTATCAACATTAGTGTTGCTCTCGGCCACGGCCTTATTGCTTTGCAGATCAGGCATTATAACTAACACGTGACCTGTGCTTTTAAGTCGGGCACTAGGACTAAGTTCAACTTGGGCATAGGTTAGGCCAGAGCCATTAGACACGGAGTAAACTTTCCCTACAGGGTAACCGTCTGGAAACCTGCCGCCAAAGCCCGAAGTTTCGATTAAATCACCAACAACAACATCTGTAGATATGGGAACATTTTCTAACAACAGCGTTTCTTCTTCGCCGGTACCACCAGCTATAAGTCGAGTACCCGTACGATTTATCCGGGCAGGCACAGCGTGGTCGCGATCAATCAACAGGAGCACGCGACTTGAATATTTACCCACACTGACTACCTGCCCAAACAGACCCTGAGCATCTACTACGCCCAATCCATCGACAATGCCATCGACGCTACCTTTATCGATGAAGACTTGGCGCGAATAAGGGTTCGGCACTGAGCCAATAATTTCTGCGATAACCGCGTTACCCGGCAGCTTTTTACGCGACCCGAGCAAATCGCGTAGTCGATTATTCTCTGATTTCAAGGCGGTGTAGCGTTGGAGTTGCAGCGATTGAATTGCCAACATTTCTTTCATCTGTTGGTTTTGCTCTTGCAATAATGACCGGTCAGAAGCCAGATCTTGGACATTGTCTGTGGCTAAGTAGGGTATTTCAGCCAAATAGTAAATAAAGGCCGCGGGAGTGGAAAGAGTTGCCCTTGCTGCTTTCAAAGAATGCTTAACAGAAAAAGATGCAGAGTCTTGTGTCTCGAAAGATTGTTTCCAAAAAGCGTCTAGATAAATCAGAGCGAAAGACAGCGCAAGCAGGCTTAGTAGAATGAAGCCGGCACCGGACTGTTTAGCAAACAGAGTCTTAATTTTCGAGATCCCTCTTAATAAGGCTTATGCAACTGTCTCTGGCATTTTTCATGACTTTGGCTATGTGTTTGTCGTTGTTTTTTAGTCAACGCTTTAGTCAACTTCTGGAGCAATGCTTGTGTCTAGGCTAGTGCCAAGATTTTTCCGTGTCTTTGCTTCCGCTTTTGCTCAGACCCACGAACCCGCCTAATCGAAACATTGATTTATAAGGCGCCCTTTTTTGCACCTGCCACTGCGAAGCATTTCAATGCCCTGGACGTTATCAACTACGAGATAGATGGTATTTTTCGAACAACGCTAGGATGTTGAGAGTAAGTCCGCATTACCGGTCTGATCCATCAATTCCAATGCCTTACCGCCACCTCGGGCTACGCAAGTCAAAGGGTCTTCTGCGATAATTACTGGCAAACCAGTTTCCTCAGCCAATAAAACATCAAGATCTCGCAACAGCGCACCACCACCGGTCAGGACCATTCCAGTCTCGGCGATATCCGAAGCCAATTCTGGAGGACATTGCTCCAAAGCCCCTTTTACTGCCTGAACAATCATAGATAACGGCTCTTGCAAGGACTCAAGAATTTCGTTGCTGTTCAGCGTAAAGCTGCGCGGAATACCTTCGGCCAAATTGCGTCCACGCACATCAATTTCTCTGATGTCTTTTTGCGGATAGGCAGCACCTACTTCTTGTTTAATTCTTTCTGCGGTTGCTTCACCAATCAAACTACCTTGAGTGCGCCTAACAAACGAAACAATGGACTCGTCAAAGCGGTCACCGCCCACACGAACGGACTCAGAAAACACCACACCATTCAGCGATATAATGGCGATCTCAGTAGTACCGCCACCAATGTCTACAACCATAGTGCCTACCGCTTCATGTACAGGTAAACCTGCACCGATAGCTGCAGCCATTGGTTCTTCTACTAAACGAACATCACGGGCGCCGGCTGAAAGCGCACTCTCGCGAATTGCACGCCGTTCAACTTCCGTAGATTTACACGGCACACAAATCAATACCCTAGGGCTAGGTCGAATCCATGCATTTTCATGTACCTTATTAATAAAGTACTTGAGCATTTTTTCCGTTACCAAGAAATCAGCAATGACACCATCTTTCAGAGGGCGAATTGCGGTGATATTGCCCGGTGTTCTACCCAGCATGCGTTTTGCATCTATGCCCACAGCGGCAACGCTCTTTTGGTTGCCGCTAATGCGCAGCGCAACCACGGAAGGCTCATTCAATACGATGCCCTGATCGCGCACATAAATCAGTGTGTTCGCGGTGCCTAAATCAATAGACAAATCACGAGAAAATAAACCACGAAAATTCTTCAGCATTACAGCCTCTAGCCAGAGATAGATAATCGACCATAATAGGCATTACTAGGCATAAAAGCACGAAATCGGTGAACAAATACCGGGTTATTTTGGCATCAGAAACGATGACCTAGCAGGGCTGAGACGTCGCAGACTCAACAACATTGCGCTAAAACACAACAAACAAGCCAGAAAATTGATTGGCCGGAGAGAGAAGCTGATCAATGAGCGTATGAATTAGGGCAAAATTGCCCTGCTATTAACAACAATTCAGCATTTTTATAGGTCCTGGTTTACACTATGGTTTGTTCCAATAATGGCACTCATAACCCGCAGTGAATGAATCGCTTATGACAGATCAAGACAAAACACAAATCAATATAACGCACCTTGCGCGCTTAGCCAGATTAGCCATACCGGCATCCAGTCACGCCAGCACTGCCGAAGATTTAGACAACATCATTGCCATGATAGACGCAATGCAAAGTGTCGATACCGAAGGTGTAGAGCCTCTTTCTCACCCACTAGATTCTAAGCAGTTACTACGCGCAGATGTGGTTTCAGAATCTGTCTCGCGAGAAGCCTTCCAGAACAATGCTCCAAAAACTGAAGACGGCTACTACTTAGTGCCTCGGGTGGTAGATTAAATCGTGACTATAGAAAAATTTGCCTCTTTAAGAGACATGAGTGCTGGATTAGAAGCCGGCGAATATACCAGTGTAGAACTCACTAACGCTCACCTAGACGATATCGAGCAAAGAAATGCCGAGAGCAATTGCTTTATTACAATAGCCCGCGAGCATGCGCTGGCTCAGGCAAAAGCTGCCGATGCACAAAGGGCCAAGGGGGATACAACACCTCTCACGGGCATTCCTATCGCCCATAAAGATATTTTTTGTACCGAAGGTCTTTTGACCACCTGCGGATCAAAAATGCTGAGTAACTTTCACGCACCTTACAATTCAACCATGGTTGAACGACTTAACGCCGCTGGCATAGTCACTGTTGGTAAAACCAATATGGACGAATTCGCCATGGGTTCGTCCAATGAAAATAGCTTTTTTGGTGCAGTCACCAACCCATGGGATCGAACCCGGGTACCTGGCGGGTCATCCGGCGGGTCTGCTGCTGCGGTAGCCGATGGACTAGTTGCTTGTGCGACCGGTACGGATACTGGCGGCTCTATTCGCCAACCCGCAGCTTTCTGCGGCATTACTGGACTAAAGCCCACCTACGGACGGATTTCTCGATATGGCATGATTGCTTTCGCTTCAAGCCTCGACCAAGCAGGGCCGATGACAAGAACCGCAGAAGATGCCGGGCTTATGTTGAGCTATATGTCTGGCTTTGACCCGCGAGATTCTACCAGCGCTAACCGCGAAGACGAATGGTTAAGGGCTATTGCCCACAACGGCATACCCAAGTTAGATCGACCTCTGACCATAGGCCTACCCAAGGAGTACTTTGCCGATTTAGCCAATGCACAAGTCATCGAGGCGGCCCAAGCAGAGCTAGCAAAAAACGGCCACACCTTTAAAGAAGTCAGCCTACCGCATACTCAAGCGGCGATACCCACCTACTACGTATTAGCATCAGCAGAGGCTTCAACAAACTTGTCTCGCTACGATGGCGTACGTTATGGCCACCGCTGTGAAAACCCTACTTCGTTGCAGGATCTCTACGAGCGCTCAAGAAGTGAAGGTTTTGGCGAAGAAGTTAAACGCAGAATTTTGACCGGCACCTATACGCTTTCGGTAGGCTATTTCGATGCCTACTACATTAAAGCACAGAAAATTCGCAGATTGATCTCCGAAGATTTCAACAAAGTATTTGAAGAAGTAGATTTGCTGATGACCCCAACCAGCCCAACGCCGGCATTTGCACTAAACGAGCACGCCAAAGACCCGGTAGCAATGTATCAGCAAGATCTATACACGGTGCCTACTAGCTTGGCGGGGCTGCCAGCTTTATCAATGCCTTGTGGGTTTGTAGATAATTTGCCCGTTGGTCTGCAACTTATTGGCCCGGCTTTTCGTGAGGATACGATCCTCTCTGTAGCTGCACAATTCCAACAGATTACCGATTGGCATCAACGCCACCCAGGAGAAAAAGCGTGAATTGGGAAAGCGTCATTGGACTAGAAATACATGTTCAGCTAGCCACTAATAGCAAAATTTTTTCTGGCGCCAGCACCAGTTATGGCGCCGAGCCTAATGCCCAAGCCTGCGCTGTAGATTTAGGTTTACCCGGGGTATTGCCAGTACTCAACGAGCGCGCAATTGAAATGGCCATAAAATTTGGTTTAGCCATTGGAGCGAAAATTAATCTACATTCTGTTTTTGACAGAAAAAATTATTTTTACCCTGACCTGCCAAAGGGCTATCAGATCAGCCAGTTCGAGACGCCAATTGTTGGCGAAGGCTCTATTGTTATTGCCCTAGAAGACGGCGAAGAACGCACAGTTGGCATTACCCGGGCACACCTCGAAGAAGATGCAGGCAAATCCATTCATGATTTGTTTCCCGAACAAACGGGCATCGACCTAAACCGCACCGGCACACCGCTATTAGAAATTGTTTCTGAGCCGGATATCCGTACGTCGAAACAAGCCTCCGCCTACTTCCGTCAGATGCACACCTTAGTCCGCTATCTGCAAATTTGTGACGGCAACTTGGCCGAAGGCAGTATGCGCTGCGATGCCAATGTTTCTGTACGCCCTTACGGACAGGAAGAGTTTGGTGAACGCACAGAAATCAAAAACATTAATTCCTTTCGCTTTGTCGAACGCGCTATCGATTATGAGATTGGCCGACAGATCGATGTCTTAGAAAGCGGCGGCATTATTGAAAGAGAAACCCGCCTGTTTGATCCAGACAAAGATGAAACCCGCTCAATGCGTAGCAAGGAATTCAGCGAGGATTACCGCTACTTTCCCGACCCTGATTTGCTGCCACTAACATTCAGCCAAGACCTAGTGGACAAAATCGCTCTAACACTGCCCGAGTTGCCTGATGCAAAACGCCTACGCTATATCGAGGCGTTAGGTCTTTCTGAATACGACGCTCGAGGCCTAAGTAGTGATTTAGATCGTTCTGAATACTTCGAATTAGTGGTTAACGCCTGTAACAACGCCAAGCAAGCCACCAATTGGATTATGGGGGATCTGTCTGCGTATCTAAATCGGAACAATTTGGATATCAGTGCTAGCCCAGTTTCAGCCGCCCAGCTAGCCGCACTCATTGCACGCCTGGACGACCAAACACTGTCTTCGAAAACCGCCAAAGCATTGTTTGATGGACTGTGGAATAAGGCAGATGCTAATCAGGACGTTGATGCGCTAATAGAGGAAATGAATCTGGCCCAGGTCAGTGATGACGGAGAACTCACCGGCATTATCGAAAAACTCATTAATGATAATCCCTCGCAATTTGCAGAGTTGCGTAGCGGAAAAGAAAAAATGCTCGGTTTTTTCGTCGGCCAGGTTATGAAACTGACTCAAGGCAAAGCCAACCCACAGCAGGTCAACGAAATCATCAAAGCTAAGCTATAGATAGGACTAAATCGAATCTATAGCTGGCTTAATGATCTGCGACATTGGACATTAAGTTGCGGCCTTTGGACGAAATTCAGAGGCAGCGCGCAGCACATCTCTTCGCGAAATTTGACCAACCAAAACACCACCATCCACTACCGGGTAGCGGCGTCGATGTTCTCTGATGAATTTTTCAGCAAGCGTAAATATGTCAGTGTCCGAGGTCACCGTTTCAACATTAGCGCGCATAAAATCAGCGACAATACCAACTGGCTCATTGTAGTAGCTGTCTTGCACTACCACTTGTATCAAATCCACCTCTGACACAATACCCACTAACGTCCCTTCACCATCAATTACTGGCGCGCCTGAAATGCCGTGTTTGAGCAACAAGTCCATCGCCTCTACAACGTTGGTAGTTAACGAAAAAGTCAGCAGATTCGCGCTCATACAATCTTTCACTTTGAGAGATTTCATATCAACTTTCTCCTAGCTTGCTAGCAAGCTTACGGGTCCTAAAATATCTTACGCCTATTGCTAAGGATAGCGTTAAAAACTGTGCAAAAGGCAAGTTACGCCCCTCTTAACCCCAATAAATTTGCAACTCGATTGCTCCAAAGCGGTAAAGTCAGCCCAAAACCACATTTTGCTGATCAGCAGGGAGCATTTTGATACCAAGCGATGGAATAAATTGCGAATAGAGAAAGACCAACGAGCAAAAAAATATTCTCAGCTGTGCTGAACTAAATTTTCGGCTTCGAGCTTGATGATTTTGCAGCGTTCAAGCAAGACCCGCAAAGGCACCGCTAAAGCAGCTCATAGGTAGCGCGTAGCCTAACGGAGAAGCAACCTGAGAAGCCGCAAAACAAAGATATTACTCGCGCGCTAAATAAGGATCTTGGCCCAGTTAGCGGTAAGGGGCAGGCAAAGATATCCACCTACAGACCTTGCAACGACCACTACCGGGGAGCTAGGCGTACAGCTCAATTTCTAGGAGTATTTAGCCCCCTATACTTGGGTATATTGGCCCGGCCAAACTTCGATGCCTAAATGCTCGAATATTGGCCAATTCGGACCTCTATAAAATTACCCACTTACCCATCCGCAGAAATTAAAAGTTAACGTGGTAACTAACTTTCGATGCCGTTCAAAATTTCTCGAATACGCTTGGCGTTAGCACCTAAATCGGACTGGCCAACACGCGAGACACTACGAACATCAACAATAGAGCCGGTTGCTGTGGAGCGAATGCGCACAACCACATCGTCTTTGAAGCCAAACCAGAACGTGGTGGCAGTGGCTTCAATAACGCCAGCTGCAGTATCTTCATTTACTATCTCTAGGCCCAAATCTTGTAGAACCAGCATTGCTTGATTGAACGAAACGTTAGTCGGCTGAGAGCTAACCAGAGTTTTTACTTCTGGATAAGCGGCTTGTTGTTGCTCGGCTAAGACGGCAGCATCATAGGCCAAGGGGTTGGCATCTTCCGCTTCACGAATAGCCACCAACTTATTGAAGATCGGCGGCTCTGCTGTATCTGTAGAGATATTATGGATCATCGGTACAGCGGCTACCGCAGCATATTGCGCACCAAGTTGAGCAAGAATCACAGCACCCAAAACAATGCCAATCAAAATGCCGGAACGCTCCGCTCGCAGACCTTGGCGTAAACATACAACGTAGGCGATGATGCCTAAAAACACGCCAATTACCGACAACACTGCGCCGCCGGTCAAGAACATAAACCCGGTGCCATAGGGCCATAAGCCGATGCGCACACCTATTGAACCAACTAATACACAGCAGATAGCGACAACGCCACCAACCAATATTGCTTTAGACCACCAACGGCGTTCATCAATCATCGAATCAGTCATTCCTAATTTCCTCTAAAAGCACGCAAACTACTGAGCCTTAAGTAGCTTCGCTATTGTTAAAAATAAATCCAAAAAATTTCTCTGCCGCTTTAACCGATAGTGGCACCACCATCTACAACAAAGTTCTGTCCGGTCGTGAATGAACCAGCTGCTGAAGCCAGATAGACAGCAGCCCCTGCAATCTCGCGAGGTTCGCCAATGCGCTTAAGTGGATCACCGGCTGTACGCACCCGCAAAACTTCAGGATCTTCCCACAATGCTCTGGCGAAATCGGTACGAACCAAACCAGGTGATATAGCATTGACCCGAACATTGTCGCGACCATACTCTGTAGCGAGGTTGCGTACCAGTTGTAGATCAGCGGCTTTAGATATGCAGTAGGCGCCAAGTACTGGACTACCGCGTAAACCACCAATACTAGAAACAATAATAATGGAGCCGTCTTGGCGCTCTTTCATTTCTGGTAGAACCATATTTACCAACCAATGGTTGGACTTTATGTTCACGCTCAAGATTTTGTCGAATGCATCGTCGGGCAAATCTTGCATAGAACCGTAGAAAGGATTTACTGCTGCATTACAAATCAGAATGTCAATTTTACCGAACTTTTCCCGAGTCGTATCCACCAAACGCTGGAGCTCTTCTTTGTGACTGATATTTGCGGGTATTGCCACTGCAGCGCCTGTGTTGTTGCTGGCATCCCCAGCTATCTCGGCGTTAATCGCACTGGCCACTTCTTCGCAGATATCCGCTTTACGACTGCTGATCACTACCTTGGCGCCATGTCGCGCCATTTCTTCAGCGATAGCCCGCCCGATACCTTTACTAGAACCGGTTATAAGAGCGACTTTATTAGAGAGGTCGAAAAGATTACTGGACATGAGCGTGGCCTATATTGTGTGGTGATTGAAATTCAGATGCGTGAGCAAAACAAAATACGCCAACAATTTCCACTTTTTTGCCGCACAAATACCTAGGTTAGATACGTTTTAGCCTATTTGGTTTATAGTGCCGCGATTGGCGAACAAGTAATATTGTAAGCTGGAAACCGCAAAATAACTTCGATAGGAAAGAATCGTGACCGCACAATCTATGGACGAGTTGGTATCTCTGGCTAAACGCAGAGGTTTTATTTTTCAATCCAGTGATATTTATGGCGGGCTTCAAGGTGTTTACGACTACGGCCCACTGGGAGTAGAACTGAAAAACAACCTTAAAGCGGCTTGGTGGCGGGCAATGGTTTATGAGCGCGATGATATTGAAGGGTTAGATGCGGCCATTTTAACCAACCCTACAACCCTCAGACACTCCGGTCACGAGGCAACGTTTACCGATCCATTGGTGGATTGCCGAACCTGTAAAAGCCGCTGGCGCGCAGACCACTTAGAGGGCAACACCTGCCCGGGCTGTAATTCGGAAGACCTAACCGAGCCAAGACCCTTTAACTTAATGTTCAAGACCCAGGTGGGTCCTGTGCAAGATGATGGTGGTAATTTTGCCTACTTACGCCCAGAAACTGCTCAAGCGATCTTTACTAATTTCAAAAATGTAGTGGACTCAACGTCGCCTAAATTACCTTTTGGTATTGCGCAGATCGGCAAAGCATTTCGTAACGAAATAACGCCGCGCAACTTCATCTTCAGGGTCAGAGAGTTCGAACAAATGGAACTAGAATTCTTCGTCATGGCTGGTGAGGACGAGGAGTGGCATAAAACTTGGATTGACACCCGCTTGGCCTGGTGGGCAGACCAAGGCGTAGATTCTGACAACTTGGAGCTATATCACGTTCCCGCAGATGAACTGGCCCACTACAGCAAGGCCACTGTGGATGTGATGTACAAATTCCCCCACGGCGTTGAGGAACTTGAAGGCATAGCCAATAGAACAGACTTCGACCTAGGCTCACACACGAAGAATCAAGGCGACTACGACATTAGCGCTAAAGTGGAACCCAACGCAGATTCCAACGCTAAACTGGTGATGCAAGATCTGGAGAATAAGAGGTGGCATATTCCCTTTGTGATTGAACCTTCAGCTGGGGTTGATCGTGGCGTACTCGCCATTATGAATGAAGCCTACAAAGTTGAGACCTTGGAAAACGGCTCAGAACGTACAGTGATGTCATTTAAGCCGCATTTAGCGCCCATCAAAGTTGCCATTTTGCCTTTGAAACGAAACCACGAAGGTATCGTCAACAAAGCCAAAGCCATTAAGAAAGATTTGATGAAACTTGGCTTAGGCAGAATTTTTTATGAAGATACCGGCAATATCGGCAAAGGTTATCGACGGCACGACGAAGTGGGCACACCATTGTGCGTAACTGTAGATTTTCAGACCGTTGAGGAAGATGACACAGTGACCATTCGCAACCGCGATACTATGGCCCAAGAAAGAATCGCCGTTTCTGAACTGCCAGCTTACGTCACAGCGTTTATGCAGGGCTAAAAAGAATCGGCCGAGAATAAGGGCCTCTGCAATAGAGGTCTGTGCAATAGATATCTGGGCACGCCTGCATGCCAACGGCAGAGGCGTATTTTCAGACGACCCATGTATGCCTAAGCACAATTGTTACGTTTTCTAGCCGCGTTAGATTGTGTCTTTTGCAGATGTATTAGGGAAAAACGATTCTTGTGAGGTTCTTATGGGATTTTGCTCAACAAGGAAGCACAATCTACCTGTGGCTCTCTTTATTGTTACAGCGTCTGCTGGTGCCGACTGCTTGCTCCGCTTTGAGCAGAGCTTTCTTGGTGGGTATTTTGCTCGGTAACGCAGAGAGGGAACTGTTCACTTTGGCGAACAACCTTGCTGTTTTTAAGGTTTCTATTTGAGGTTTTCTATTTGAGGGTTTCTATTTAAAGGTCCCTATTTAGGGGTCCTTTTTAGAGCTTTCTTTTTAGAGGTTTCGTTTTAGAGATTTCTTTTTATCTTATCAACTTCTCTTTTGAAGATTTTTCTATCTTCTTCTAGCTTTTGACGGCTTTTGACGGCTTTTGACGGCTTTTGATATGGTGGGCCCACCAGGACTCGAACCTGGGACCAATGGATTCACATTCTCACTGCCTTTCGACAATGTGCGGACTATCTCATCTCCCTCGCCAACTTATCACCAAGTAACTTATCACCAAGTAACTTAGTACTAAGAATCGTTAGGGAGCGGGACGCTCTGGCCTGTTATTAAGAGCACTTGAAGCCTTCTTTTAGTCTCGGTTTAAACTATGTTTAAACTAGACCAAAATTCGGTTTCAGCTCTCAGGTAGTCTCTGCACCTTCCGACAGTGTACTGTCGGCTTGGCTCAGGATTGCCGGCGGCCCTGCGTTTATTGCAAGTTCGCTACGGTTTCCCTGAATTCATCCCGTTCATCCTGACCCTTTCGGTGTCAGGCGCACCTGTATTGATGAGTCCACTGCTCTAACCAACTGAGCTATAGGCCCCATATCATATCGCTATCATTTGTTTGTACGGCATGCCGCGCAAACTGTCATCGCACTTGGCGCAATTATTACACAAAGATGACAACACTGCTGTTCAGAAGTGATAATTCGCTCCTAGGATAGGCTTCCTCAATGCAAAAGCAGACTTCGCCTAAACGTTGTTTCTGCCTTTGCCACCTTCGACGCTTTCATCAAGAAAACTACGCAAGTGTTCCGAACGGCTAGGATGACGCAATTTGCGCAATGCCTTAGCCTCAATCTGACGTATTCTTTCACGTGTTACATCAAATTGCTTACCTACCTCTTCCAGAGTGTGGTCGGTATTCATATCAATGCCGAAGCGCATACGCAGAACTTTGGCTTCGCGAGCGGTTAATCCACCCAACACATCTTTAGTCGCTTCTCTTAAGCCTTCGCCTGTAGCAAGGTCTATAGGAGAGCCAATTGTACTGTCTTCAATAAAGTCACCCAAGTGCGAATCTTCATCGTCACCAATTGGCGTTTCCATGGAAATCGGTTCTTTGGCAATTTTTAGTACTCGCCGTACTTTATCTTCTGGCATCTCCATACGCTCGCCTAGTTCTTCTGGCGTTGGCTCACGACCCATTTCTTGCAGCATTTGCCGTGATACACGGTTTAGCTTATTAATGGTTTCTATCATGTGCACCGGAATACGGATGGTTCTGGCTTGGTCCGCAATAGAACGCGTAATAGCCTGACGAATCCACCAAGTAGCGTAAGTTGAAAACTTATAGCCGCGACGATATTCAAACTTATCCACGGCCTTCATCAAACCAATGTTACCTTCTTGAATAAGATCTAAGAACTGTAACCCGCGGTTCGTGTATTTCTTCGCAATCGAAATAACCAAGCGCAAGTTCGCTTCGACCATATCTTTTTTCGCTCGGCGAGCTTTCGCTTCGCCCAATGACATACGTCGATTAATATCCTTAATTTCAACAATGCTGAGTTCAGTAATTTTACTCAGAGCTTTCATTTTCTTTTGTGACCGGAGAATGTCTTCGCGCTGGTTTTCTAACGCAACGGCGTATTCTTTTTTGCTCTTGGAAATCTTGTTCATCCAAGTCACGCTGATTTCATTACCGATATATTCTTTGCGGAACAATTCGCGAGGCACCCGAGCACGCCTGACAACTGCGTTAGTAATAATACGCTCATGACGGCGCACAATACCTTGGGCCTCACGAGCCATGGCCACCATGCGATCAAAATGCTTTGGTACTAACTTAAAGCAGCAATAGGCTTCGGCCAGTTTAACCATCTGAGCTTCTGACTCTTTGCTGCTAGCACCTTTCTCTTCAATTATTTTCAGCGACTTATTGTATTGACGCTTAAGTAGAGAAAAACGCTTCTTCGCTTCAATGGGATCTGGGCCCTTATTCTCTTCTTCCTCTTCCTCAGCAACCACCGGAGTGCCATCTGGGTTCAGCGCTGGCGTACCGTCTGCATTTAATACAGGCTCTGGCTTCTTCGGCGGCTCTTGACCCACCTGAGTTGCTGCAGGAACATTATCTGTGGGGTCTAAATAGCCTACTAACAGATCCGCAAGCTTTTCTTCTTTGGTTACATCCGCATAGGTATCGAGTAAGTAACTGACAGTGCCAGGGTAATAGGCCAATGCCGTTAAAACATCTCTTATGCCTTCTTCGATACGCTTAGCAATTGCGATCTCACCTTCTCTGGTGAGTAGCTCAACAGTACCCATTTCACGCATATACATACGTACTGGATCTGTTGTGCGACCTGCTTCAGTCTCTACCGCTGCAAGGGCAGCCGCAGCTTCCTCCGCGGCTAGCTCATCAGCGGTATTTTCTTCATTAGAAAGCAATTCATCTGCATCTGGGGCTGTTTCATAAACAGTAATCCCCATATCGTTAATCATGCGAATAATGTCTTCGATCTGCTCGGGGTCAGAAATATCGTCGGGCAGGTGATCGTTGACTTCGCCGTAGGTCAAAAAGCCCTGCTCTTTGCCCTTTTTAATAAGTTCTTTTAGGCGCGATTGCTGCTGGTCATTGGCAATTTGATTACTCATAGCTTCTCATTTCTCGAATGTCTTAGATCTGTATAGATGCGAATCAATACACGGGGCGCTCTCACCGATTCATTGACCCCAATTAAGCCGACAGCAATCCACTTAAACTGTCTAAAAGAATACTCTGCCTATTCAATAATAAGGCCATCTTCAAAGAACTAAACAAATGAGAGGAGTAGAACAAGAAGTCGCGTGTCTGAAGGGCTTTATTTAACCGCCTCACGTATACGCTGTTGGGCTGCTCTCTACGCTTTCACCTGGTAGGTCTTAATACAGGGTAAGAAAAGGATTATACCGGCGAGGCTTCTTTGACGCCACCCTTTGGTGCAATCTTTACACCTAAAAATACTGCTCTCCAGTGACAGTTTATGCGTAATCTAGAGTCACAGCCCCGCCACATTAACTTTCGTCTGGTGCCTCAGATCGGCGCACGAAACTGCGTAGATCACTGATGCTTGGATCGTTTTGTTGCGCAAGCTGTGCTCTACGCTGGGCAGATTGATGAGTTTTTACAAGGTGGGCTAATCCTTCCGCGAACTCTTTTTCTAGCGCCGCGTCACCTAAGGCAGATGGCCTCTTTGCTAAAACAATGACCGCTTCGTAGGAGCTACCATCGGGCCAGCGGGCAATGACTTCCTCAGCATCAACACAACTTTGTTGCTGCAAAAGTAACATCAACGTACCCAGCAAACCCAAAGTGCCAACGTGGACTAAAGCTTGTTCTCTCAACTCAAGTTTTACAGAAGCCCACAACATTGGACTCTTAACCAAAATCCCTGCCAGGCGTTCGCTTAACGCAGCTTCGCCTCTTTTCGTTTGCGGCCGGGGGCGAGCAATGCGCGGGGCACCACCCACTGGCGCGGCCATGCCACTCATTTCGCGCACACGGGCAACAACAAGGTCCTTCAAAATGCCTTTCGACATTTTTTCTACGTAGGGATTAGCAACCCCCATAAATTTTGCTCTGCCATCTAAAGAGTTCAAATCCAAACCTTCGGCTAAGCGCTTTAAAAGAAACTCAATGCCTGGGGTGGCGTTATTGAGAAACCCATCAAATGCCTCGCGCCCCTGCGTGCGAATCAAAGAGTCAGGGTCCTCGCCATTGGGCAAAAACACAAATTTCAACTGGCGGTGCTCATTAAGAATCGGCAGTGCGCTTTCCAGTGCACGCCAAGCCGCAGAGCGCCCAGCCTTATCGCCGTCAAAGCAACAAACCACTTCGTCGGAATATTTATAAAGCTTTTGGAAGTGCGCCTCACCGGTAGCCGTACCAAGAGTCGCAACGGCATTGAGTACGCCATTTTGTGCCAAAGCTACAACATCCATGTAACCTTCAACCACAATCAGGCGCTGAATATTTCTTAACGCCTTGCGCGCCTCATAGAGTCCATATAATTCCTGACCTTTGAAGAACACTGGAGTTTCAGGAGAGTTTAGATATTTGGGCCCCTCTTCATCACCCAACTTGCGACCACCAAAGCCAATAACTCGCCCTCGAGTGTCGCGGATTGGAAACATAATCCGATGACGAAAGCGGTCATAAACATTGCCCTTGTCATTTTTAATGGTCAAGCCAGCCGTAAGCAGCTTAGTGGCATCGGGCGCAACAACACCAGAGCCAGTGGCCGGCTCCGCAAGCAATGCATCACTCAAACTGTGCCAGCCAGGAGGGGCATAACCGACGCCAAAATCTCGAGCTACTTCCCCAGTCAGACCCCGTTGCTTCAGATAACCAACCGCATCACTGGATGATCGTAACTGCGAGCGAAAAAAGCGCTCGGCCCGCTCCAATACCTGAAACAAACTATTATCGACTTCTACCCTAGGCTTACCATTTTCTTCACGAGGGACCTCTAAACCCAAATCTTTTGCCAACGCTTCAACCGCTTCGACAAATTCCATGCGCTCAAATTTCATAATAAAGGTCAGCGCGGTGCCACTTTCCTGACAGCCAAAGCAGTGAAAAAATTGTTTATCCGGACTAACCGAGAAAGAAGGGGATTTTTCGTCGTGAAACGGGCACAGCCCAGAATAATTTTTGCCGGTCTTTTTCAAAGCCACGCGGCCGTCGATCACTTCGACAATGTCTGCGCGATCAATTAGATCATTAATGAAAGCTTGAGGTATTAGGCCAGCCACTTGGTTTATGCGTCTATTAGTAAATATTCAAAGGGTAGGCGAGAGTATCACAGGTAGGCGATTTGAGGAGACTAGCTGTGACGATATGAGCGAGCTTTAGACCTATTGATCAGCCACCTATGATTGACCGCCCAATTCCTGCTGGGCGTCTATTTGAGCTTAAAAACTAGGCAAGTTGCGCTTTAACCAACGCGCTGGCTTTACCCATATCCACTCGACCTTCGCCTTGAGCTTTCAAGAGTGCCATGACTTTACCCATGTCTTGCATGCCCGCAGCGGCAGATTGTTCAATTAGTGAAGCGACAAATGCGGCTAACTCGTTGGCATCCATCTGGGCAGGCAGAAAACCTTCGATAACAGTTATTTCGTAAGCCTCCACCTTCACTAGATCATCTCGACCAGCCTTGGCAAATTGACTTAATGCATCTTGCCGTTGTTTGAGCATTTTATTCAGAACAGTCATAACGTCGTCGTCGCTTACGTCACGGCGCTCGTCTATCTCTATTCGCTTAATCTCAGAATTGACCATTCGCAACGTTGCCACACGCTCTTTATCTCGAGCACGCATGGCGTCTTTGGTAGCTTGGTTCAAAGTTAACTTCAATTCAGACTTTATTTCAGACATGAGTTCTCACTCTTAAAATGGAGTATGAAGAAAATTCTGGAGGGAACATGCAGACCCAACATTAAGTTGAGTCTACCAGAGCAGCGCGGCTTAGCGCTTAACTCTCGAACTCTTTACTCTTTAATAAGAGCGTTCGAACTTACGTGTTTCGCGCTGGAGCTTCTTAATATGACGCTTTACCGCTGCAGCAGCTTTACGCTTGCGCACAGCAGTAGGCTTTTCATAAAACTCGCGACGACGCACTTCTGAAAGTACACCGGCTTTTTCACATGAGCGCTTAAAGCGACGTAATGCGATATCGAATGGTTCGTTCTCTTTGACTCTGACTTGAGGCATAACTTGTCTTGAAAGATGATAAGGGCGCGGATTCTACACATTGCCCGGTAAACCAGCAACTAACTTCACGCGGATTATGCAAACTAACGCATATTCCATTGCTTCGACTGACCTAAATCGGTGCAATATCCCCTGCGCCGCCGACATACTGAACAAAATCTAAATATTTTGCTGTTCGGTATTTTTAACGGCCAGGGCATAAAGTTCCAGCTTACGCTCAGGCCACCGAACCGGGGCTGAGCCAATGACCGTAAGTAAACTAGCAAGCACCCTTAGGCAAAAATTATCCAAACTCGTCGCAAAAACGGATTCTCTGCAATATCCACAGATATAAATAAGCAGATTAGGTAACATGCCCTATCCTAATTTTAGGTGTTGAATCATCCTGAGACGAGACGGGCTTAACCCAATGCTGACTTTAGGTATTGAACCATCCTTTGACGAAACGAGCTTAGCTCAATGCAAATTCCAAGTATTGAACCATCCTGTGACGAGACGGGCTTAACCTGATGCTAGTTTTAGGTATTGAATCTTCCTGTGACGAGACGGGCTTAGCCCTCTACGACACCGAAAAGGGCTTAATCAGTCAGGCTTTACACAGCCAAGTAGACCTACACGCGGACTATGGTGGCGTGGTCCCTGAACTGGCCTCACGCGACCACGTGCGCAAAATAACGCCGCTCACCCGCCTGGTGTTAAACGACGCTAACAAATCATTATCCGACCTCGATGGCATCGCTTATACCGCAGGCCCCGGATTGATGGGCGCGCTATTGGTAGGCGCGTCTTTTGCCAAGAGTCTTGCTTGGTCATTAGATATACCCTCTATTGGAGTCCACCATATGGAGGCGCACCTATTAGCGCCTCTAATCGACCCTAGTAATGCACCCGAATTACCCTTTCTCGCACTGTTGGTTTCTGGCGGCCACACTCAACTAGTGCACGTCAAAGCATTTGGGGATTATGAGATTTTGGGCGAATCACTAGACGACGCTGCCGGCGAAGCCTTCGATAAGACTGCAAAATTGCTTGGTTTAGGTTACCCCGGCGGCCCAAAAATTGCTGCCAAAGCACAGTCTGGCGACCCCAAAAGGTTCAAATTTCCACGCCCAATGACCGACCGACCCGGATTAGATTTTAGTTTCAGCGGCCTCAAAACCTTCGCACTAAATACGGTGCACAACAATTCACCCCTGAGCGAGCAGGACAAAGCCGATATTGCGTTAGCATTTGAACTTGCTGCGGTAGATACCCTGACCATTAAATGTAAGCGCGCAATTGAACAAACCAAAGCAAAGCACCTAGTCATTGCTGGCGGCGTCAGTGCTAATACCCGCCTCAGAGAAAAATTATCCAGTAGCCTCAGTGCTGAAGTAATTTACGCACCATTGGAACTCTGCACCGATAACGGCGCAATGATCGCCTACGCAGGCGCTTTGCGTCTTGCCGCCGGGCAGCGTAGCGACCTTGGCATTATGACCAAAGCGCGCTGGCCTATGGACCAATTGGAACCCATTTAACGGTCATGTGCAGAAAATGACTCAAGCCAGCCCAGACAAAATTTTTGTTAATAACCTGCGTGTGCAAGCCATATTGGGTATTTACCCCATTGAGCGAGAACAAGTTCAAGAAGTAGTTATTAGCCTGGAAATTGAAACCGATTGCAGCACAGCCGCCGCATCCAAAGACCTAGCAGATAGCTTAGATTACGCCGCCCTAGCCGACGCCGTGGCCGCACTGACGATCAATGGCAAATACCTGCTGATTGAGACATTGATAGAAGACATCGCTCTGCATTGCTTGCAACAACCGCTAGTACAGGGGGTCAGTGTTCAAGTGGAAAAACCCCAAGCCGTTGCGCGAGCAGACTCCGTGGGTATCAGAATTTATCGCTGCAACTGAACCCCGAGCCAAGCAATGCGCTTGGCCGCTAGTGCGTCGCCAAAAGCCTTGCCCTGAAGCCCTGCCTTTTCTTCACCTGTCATTTCCACTGTTTTAAGGTTTTCAGCAATAGGCGCTAACTCTGCAACCAATGTTTGTCGTTGCTTTGGGTCGGGTAACAAATTCAATACCGCCAATAGTCGCTGCTGGGAATGCAGCGCCTGCAAAGACAGCAAACTTGCATACAGTAATGCCGCTGATGTTTCACGAAACCCCATCAACCCAGGCAAATGTTGGCAACGATCTAAGGCCAGCTGTAGACAAGTGTTCGGTACACGCAAGCGCTCAGATAATGCACGATAACCGACCTCAGCTAGAGGTAAGTGCGCAAAAGACTGCGCCATTGAGTCGCCACGACTCGTACACTGAGGCCAAATATCTAATAACTCGGGTAGCCAATCACGCAATGCGTTGCACTCGTTTAACACTTGAAAAAAGCGTCTGGGATTAGCCACTGCAAGGGCTTTAGACAACTCTTGCCAAATACGCTCTGCCGAAAGCGTCTTCAATTCGCCACTATTCGACATATCGCGCATCAGCGCCATGGTCTCATTGGCAACACTAAAATCTGTCAGCATCGCAGCGAATCTGGCCACACGAAATACCCGCAATGGATCCTCGGCAAAGGCAGGAGACACATGGCGGAGAACCTTTGCATGCAAGTCCGCTTGACCATTATAGGGGTCAATTAATGTGCCATCTGAAGTCTTCGCTATGGCATTTATGGTCAGATCTCTACGCTGCAAATCCTCCTCTAAAGTGACTAATGGGCTGGCGTCTACTTGAAAGCCAGTATGCCCTTGACCACGTTTACGCTCAGTTCTGGCTAAGGCATATTCCTCTTTGCTTTGCGGGTGCAAAAACACCGGGAAATCACGCCCTATTTGCACAAAACCCAGGTTGATGAGTTGCTCTGGCGTACTGCCCACTACCACCCAATCACGATCGCCTGGCAAGCGCCCAAGCAGCTCGTCTCGTACGGCACCACCAACTATGTGACTTTGAATATTTTCCATACGCGGAGTTTACAAGATAGCGGCGAGTTACTGCATGAAGAAAATTCGGTTTTTGCCGGCGCAGCAATAAACCATAAAGATTCAGATTGGCCTAAAGGGCCGTTTGCATGCTACTCAGATAGCCCCAAAAGCAAACTGAACTAATAGGCCGCCTGACGGGTAACCTCTTCGGTCTCCAAACAATAGGCGGTTAAGTATCGCCCCCAAACACAGCCCGTATCTAAGGCTACATGTGCGGTGGAATGCGTTACGCCATTGAGTGAAGCCCAATGGCCAAAAAGAATTTTTTCGGCCCTATCTTCGCTCGGCGTTTGTGCAAACCAAGGCACAAAACCACTGGGGGTATCGGCAAGGCCGCCCTTCTCGGCAAAGTTCATGGCGCAAGTGGCATCAACATAACGCATACGAGTAAAATAATTAGTGATGATCCGCAAACGATCCATTCCGCCCAACGCCTCATCCCAACAAGGAGGTTCATTGCCATACATCTTGGCAAAAAATTCTTTGTAGTCTACTGCGCCAGCATGCATAACGTCGCCGGCATCCTGACCGATAACAGCCTCCACTTGGGCTGCATAGCTTAGGGCTTGAACCGCACTCCAAAATCCTGGAATACCCGCATGGACCATAATATGACCCTTAGCTTGGTGTACGAGTTTTTGCTTGCGCAGCCAATGCCCTATTTCGAAAACATCTTCGGCCTGAAGCAAATCCGCAAAGGTATCTTTGCCACTGGGCTTATGGCCGCCAAAGAGAATCGCCAAAAAATGCAGGTCGTGATTACCCAAAACAATCTGACATTGGCTCGAAAGGTCTTTAACGCGACGCAACAGCTGCAACGAATCCGGACCTCGATTGATCAGGTCTCCTGCCAACCAAAGCTCATCTTCAGAGGAAAAATTCAGCCGCTCTAACAGTGCATCGAACTCGCGAAGACAGCCTTGTATGTCACCTATTGCATAAGTTGCCATATCAATTGCTACTAATGCAAAGAGTTAGGAACCAACAGCGAGAATATTGGAATAGGCACATCTACTTTAACACCCTCATCCGTCTGAAACTCATAACTGCCTTGCATTGAACCGACTGGGGTTTTCAAGATCGCCCCACTTGAGTAGCGAAAGGCCTCACCTGGTTTTAACCAAGGTTGCTGCCCAATCACCCCAGGCCCCGTGACTTCTTCAACTTGACCCTGACCATCAGTAATAGTCCAGTGCCTATTCAACAACTGACTGCTTTGCTGAGTATTATTTTTAATGGTGATGGTATAACCAAAAACGAAGCGCTGAGCTTCTGGATCTGATTGATCCTCTAAATACTGGGATTCAACGTTAACTTGGATGTATTTTTCCACTGAAACTTTCCGACCTATGTTGGTTTAAACCTATTCGCCCAAAAATTGTTTTTTGCTCAGATATTCACCGGATTAGCAGAAGTCCATTGAGCCAGCTGGATAAACTGCTCCACAGTGACATCGTCCGCTCTTAGGCCAGCGTCGACATCTACTTCCTGCCAATTAATCGCAAGGTTTTTCAGCGCGTTTGAAAGCCTTTTGCGCCGAGCAGAAAATGCCATGCGAAGAACCAGATCCAACGCTTGCCTGGCAACGGGTAAGTGCGCATCGGCAAGGGGAGTCATACGAATAACCGAAGAATCCACTTTAGGTGGCGGCGAAAAACTTTCGGGGCCCACATCAAACAAATAGTCGACTCTAGCCGTGACTTGAATCATTACGCTGAGCCGCCCCCATGCTTTGGTGCCGGGCAGAGCACTCAACCTACTGGCCATTTCTTTTTGCAACATGAAGTGCATATCAGCAATGGTGCCAGGTGCCGCCAGCACATGGTCTATTAATTTAATAATCAAGGGTGATGAAATGTTATACGGCAAATTACCCACAACTCGCCAAGGTGGCCCTGCAACGGTCTCCTTTGAGGAAAAAACCTCGTTTAAATCGACGCGCAGAATATCCTGATTAATGACGTGGATATTTGGGTAGCGACGGGGCAAAAGCGGCGCTAAATCGCGATCAATTTCCACGGCTAGGTAGTGCATGCCTTCATCAGCATACAAATAATCCGTTAGCGCCCCCTGACCCGGGCCGATTTCCAAAACTCTATCACCAGTCTTCAGGCGTATAGCGTCAGCCATACCCTGCAACACACCTTGATCATGTAAAAAGTGTTGTCCGAAGCGTTTACGAGGTCGCATTAATTTCCTTATTAGAGGTCAACTCTGAGGCTACGCGAAGGGCAGCTAAAAGACTGCCCATGTCTGCATCTCCAGATCCTGCTATATCTAGGGCGGTTCCGTGATCTACAGAAGTTCGCACGAAGGGCAAACCCAATGTGACATTAACCGCCTCACCAAAACCCGAGTATTTCAATACTGGCAAGCCTTGATCGTGAAACATAGACATCACTGCATCTGCTTGGGTCAAATATTTTGGGGTGAACAACGTATCTGCCGGCAACGGTCCGACAAGATTCAGACCTTGGTTACGCAAGCGCTCACAGACAGGCTGAATAATCTCTATTTCCTCACGGCCTAGATGGCCACCTTCACCTGCATGAGGATTTAGCCCAGCAACCAATATACGAGGCTGCGCGAGAGCAAATTGCTCACGTAATGCTTTATTCAATATATGCAAGCGGCGCTCTAGCAAAGCCTGGGTTAATGCTTGTGAGACTTTTGCGAGAGGCAGATGGGTGGTTGCCAATGCAACACGCATTGCTTGGGTCATTAACAACATGACCACATCTTCTACCCCGGCCTTTTCGGCGAGGTATTCAGTATGTCCAGAAAAGGCTATGTCAGCATCATTAACCACTGATTTTTGCATCGGACCGGTTAGCAACGCAGTGAATTCACCCTTCATGCACCCAGCTATTGCTCTATCAAGGGCGGCCAATACACCTGGGACATTTGCCGTATCCAACTGGCCGGGAATTACCTTATTCGCCAGAGGGGTATGCAACACGGTCATATGACCGGGTTGCAAAGAAGGGCTTGCGAGATTTTCGTCTAAGCTCAAGGGCAGTTGCAGCGTATGCGCACGCGCAGTCAGCATCTGTTTATCTGCTATCACCAACCAAGGCACTTGACGTTCGCGCTGCGCAGCTTGCACAACCAAGTCAGGACCAATCCCCGCGGGTTCCCCAGGGGTGATGGCAATCATATTAAGAAAGCGTCTTGATGAATAAAATTAGAGGCGCAACTCAACAAAAGCCTCGTCGCGAATTTCCTTCAACCACTCCTGACGCTCTTCTTCAAAACGGCGTCTATGGAGTAGATCTACAGCCATATTACGTCTAGCGTCTTCACTCATATCCTCTTCTCGACGTCCTTCTACAGTCAGCACGTGCCAACCATATTGGCTCTCAAACGGCTCGCTGATAGCGCCAATCGCCGTTGCGTCCATAGTCTGGGCAAAAATACCGACAAATTGATCAGGGGTAGCCCAACCCAAGTCGCCACCGTTCAACGCACTGCCGGGGTCTTCCGAATATTCTTTTGCCAAGGCTTCAAAATCACCGCCAGCAACTAACTTTTCACGCACTTCAACCGCAATGGCTTGTGCTTCTTGCAAGGTACGAATTTCCGAAGGACGCAGCAAAATGTGTCTTACTTTCGTTTGATCTAACCGTTCAGTGCCTGCGCCGCGTTGCTCCAGCAACTTAATCACATGGACTGTACTACCGCTGACGATGGGGTCAGAAACGTCGCCAAGCTGCATTTCTAATACCGCTTCAGTAAATAACGTGGGCAATTCGCCCGCCTTACGCCAGCCTAAATCACCGCCTTCTAATGCCGAACTGGCTGAAGACCTAGCAATAGCAGTTTGCGCAAAATTTTCGCCGCCGCGCAAGTCCGCTACCATTGCATCAGCTGACTCAACAGCCTGCTGCACAATCTCGGAAGATGCTTCATCATCCAAAGTAATCATGATATGCCCGACCCGATATTCGTCGGAAAAAAGTTGCTTATAAAAGGGTGAATTTAACAGTCCTTGAACATCTTGATCGCTGATTGATATACGTCGATTAATCATCGCTCGCTGCAAACGTGAAATGACCATTTCTGCCCTTATGTCCTCGCGGAACTGGCGAAAACTGGTGCCGTCATTGATCAACTGTTGCTGGAAATCTTGCAAGGTCATGTTGTTATTCTGTGCAAATTGAGCCACTGCGCGGGTAAGGGTTTCATCATCGATGGTGACACCTCTGCGCTCAGCCTCTTGCTTCTGAATATTTTCAATAATCAAACGCTCGACGATTTGGCTAACCAAAATATCATTGGGTGGCGGCGTCACACCGTTGGTGAGCATTGACTGGCGAACAGCACCCAAACGCGCCACTAACTCGCTCACTAACACCACGTCATCATCAACAACCGCAATAATAGCTTCCAGTTTTTCATAGGCGGCTAAGGTCATATTCACCGGAGCAAGAGCAAGTATGCTCAATGAAAGTATTCCGATTATGCTGCGATAGTTCATTCTGCCCATCCGTTTGTTAATTCATCTAATGAAATTGAACAATGGCCAAATGGCCATTTTTTACTTCTGCGGCGGCAATATTACCGCCGTATCAAATTATTTATGTGCTGCTATGTGGCCGCTTTTTTTCAACCCAAGCCAAAGAACTGACCTTAAGTATAAATGGCAGCTTACGCAAAAACATGCATAGAGCACTTTTCTCGCCACCCTTATAACGCTCATTGGGAAACGGGTCTATAGCCGCGAACACCGCGCTCGAGAATTCTATCAATTTTGTTGCCAAAACCCGCCAACCCTTTGAACACAACTTGCAGGTATACGCTTCGGTCTTTACGCAACAAGTCATCAGCGAGAAAAGGGCTTTGATTGTTGCCTTGAAGCTGACCGGCAAAGGCAGGGTTATCCAAATATTGGCGTAGCATAAGCCGTACACGCAAACAGCAGTCGTCATATTCTAACCCGGCAAAGCCCTCGAGGGTTCGGTCATCACCGATATCGTAGTGCCAACGCGCCATAACGCCTAGCTTATGACTCAGCGGCCAAAAGAAGGACAATTCGGCTTGTTCAATATCTTCTTGAGCGCGACGGCGAAAACCCAAATTGAACAAGTGCTTATTATCACCACGGTAGCGCACCGTTGCGCCTAGTTCTTGCCACTGGCTTTGCTCGTAATCCCAAACCTCATTAGCAATGACCTGCCAGTGCGGGCTCAAATGTGCAGAAATCTCTCCGGCAAGGGCCGATGACTCAGGCAGGCTGTTGGCAAGCGGGTTATTAGCTAACGATACTCGAGGATCTGAAAATTGCTCAATTTGACCAAGACTGACACTAAACAATTCACGGCCATCTGCGGCGGATAAAAATCTTGAAGTAACGCCAAGGGTGATTTGGTCGGCATCGCCAATTCTATCTAAGCCAACAAAGCGATTGCTACGGAACAACTGAGCATAATCTAAAGCAATAGACGTGGAGTCAAAAATGGGCAGAGTGTCCTGATCTTCATAGCCTTGTCGTAAGTAATAAATGCGCGGTTCTAAAGTTTGTGTGCCCTCAAGGCCAGCAAAATTATATTGCCTATCAAAAAACAAACCGGCATCCACGCTTAAGTAAGCTACTTCACGACTAGGGTCGGTGTCTGCAACGCTCTCAGCAAATAACGGGTCTGCATAATCAAGCTGATACTGACTGTACCTATAACCTGCTTCGGCGGCCCAAAAACCCGCAGACTTATGCTGGCCAACGCGCACACTGGGTTCAATGTGCAGGCGACTGCCCTCAGCAGAGGCAAGCCCCGTCAACCCTGTGGTACCGCGTTGAAAATCTGCCCATTGAGCATTCAAGCCAAATGTTGCTAGAGAGTTGCCCAAAGGCGATTGATAATTCATCAGCAATTGCGGCGCGCGCTCATAGCTTTCGGTGTTCAGTTCATCTAAGCGTTGAAAGCCTTGGCTCATCAAACGGACCTGTAATTTCGGCGAAATAAACGCCACTTGAGCAAAGCGCTGGAGATCTATGGGGTTAGCAACGCCAAGATTGGAATCAATATCGCGAAAATAGTCTCTGTCGCTGACCCGAGAAAAATCTACACGGGTTTGCACCGAACCGAATTGACCAAAGTGATCAACTGCTGCCAACCATCGATCAGCAGGAGCAAAGTTATCTGGCAAGTTAACACCACCACCCTGCACGTCGTTCAACGCCTGAAACGTGGAACGATCAATTACGCCATTGTACAAATCATCACTGGGCAACAGGGCTAGATCTACGGCACTTTGTTGCCTTGGCGACAAATAACGAAGTTCACCTTCCAACCCCACACCCCTCTGGGTCATTACTCGAGGCACTATGGTGGCGTCCAAATTCGGTGCCAAGTTCAGATAATAAGGTACCGCTAAATCCAGGCCATCCTCGCTGGAATAACCAATTGCTGGCGTAAGCAGGCCTGATTGTCGTTGGTCATTCACCGGCACGCGCAAATACGGCGCATAAAATACAGGTACTGATTTGATCTTTAGTACAGTGCCTCTTGTAGTGGCGAAAACATCGCCATCCTTTATCTCCAAAGATTTGGTCTGCAAAGACCAGCCATTATTGTTTGGCGCACACCGAGTAAATTCTCCTTGCTTGAGTAACATGCTGCCGTCAGCTGACTGGGACATGCTGACACCCTTGCCGCGCAAACCGACATCTGCAAAAACCATTTGCACGCCTTCCAGCGCCACTGTGCCTAAACCCGTAGCCATTTCTGCGCGGTCGCCCTGCACAAGCAGGTTCGGCTGACTAATACGTACGCCCTGGGGGAAGACTAACATTTGATTGGGTAAATCAATTGTGGCGAGGCTCGTTGCCAATCTACGCTGTCCATATTCAATACTGACATTGCCCTGTAGGCGCAGGTCGCCGTCTACTTGCCCAGATAACTGATTCAAGTTTGCCCGGAGAATTTCTTCACCACTGGGCGTCCTCAATGCAATAGGCAAAGCCTCCAGCGCGGCAATCTGGTAGCCGCCAGCACACTGGTGGGCAACGGCATCCAAGTCACTGTTAGGTGCAAGAGAGGGTAGGTAAGTAGAGGCCGCTAAATCTTCGAATAAGGCAAAGGAATTTGTCCCAACAGGGACAGTGACTGACGCGTGAGAACAACCATTAGCAGCCATGGGATCGCATATCTGCGAATCAGATATTTGCGCCTGTAGACCCATGCAAGACACGAAGCTAGAGACAAGTAGAGTTATCAAGGTATATTTCATGCCATACATGATAAAAGAATTGTCTCCCCGGTTATAATACTCCCGTGAAAAACTCAAAAAAAACAATCCTAGCTTGGTGCAGAGAAGTCACAGGCGTGAAGATCAGCTTACTCTCCCTCAGAGTAGAAGCCAGCCATAGAGTATTTTATCGTGCAACTGGAAGTAGCCCCGTCAGCTGGGTCGCCATGTCTAGTCCACCTAAGTTAGAGAATAACGACCAATTCCTAGCGCTGGCTGAACTATTTCATACCAATGGCCTTGGCGTGCCCCAGATCATCCATAAGGATTTAGCGTTGGGATACTTTCTAATGCAAGACCTTGGCAGCACGCATTTAGAAGACCTTTACCCAGCAACCCCAATAGCAACTGCTCTACATACAAATTCTGCGACCCACCCACTGGCCGAGCATGCCATTAAGTCAGCCCTTGATACCCTGCAGCAACTACAACCAATACGCAGCGAGCTAATACCCAGCTATGACCGCGCCCGCATGGAAATGGAGTTTGATCTCTTTGGCGAATGGTTTGTACAAAAGTTACTCGGCGTTAAGATCACCAATGAGCAACTGCACCTGCTTGCAAACGCAAAACAAGTGCTGGTTAGCGCAATGCTAGAACAGCCTCAAGCCTGCGTGCATCGCGACTACCACTGCCGCAATTTACTCTATCAAAATGACAATTCAGGCCAGCAGCAAAAGATCGGCATTGTAGATTTCCAAGATGCACTTATTGGCCCGGCACTCTACGACCCCGCATCGCTACTTCGCGATTGCTATTATACGTTCTCAGAACAAGACATCGACTCAATGCTTGGGCACTACATAAGCACCAGCGCCCTATTTGCCAAGTACGACTACGACGCCCCAGAAGACAATGCAAAAATTAAGACTTGGTTCGACTTCACCGCCATGCAACGACAAATAAAAGCTGTGGGCATATTCGCTCGTCTACATTTACGTGATGGCAAGTCTAGCCACCTAGAACACATACCCACGGTAATGAAGCATCTAGCTGGTGTCGCAACCGGTTACAGCGAAACCCAAGATTTAGCGCAATTCTTCCAAAGTTTACAAGCGCCGATGAAAAACTGTCAGGCCTTGACGCACATATGAAAGCAATCATTTTGGCC
>CAJJAQ010000015.1 GCA_905182095.1 uncultured Pseudomonadales bacterium
TTCCTGCAGAAAGAACCCGGCAAGTTTTGCCACGAAGTTAGGCATTTCTGAGGTTGGAATTTTTAGGGTTGGATGCTCAGCTTTCACGGTTTTAGCCATATCGACAAACCAACGAAAGCCGTTGGCGCACATATAGCGGTTACCGGCGGCTTCTGGCGTTTCTAATGCCAGCCTTTGCAGAGTCGCCACGTCTCGGACATCAACGATCTCAAAGCCAAGTTTCGGCAGGATTGGATAGGCACCTGTCATGAGAAGATAGAGGGCCTCTAACGAACTGCCGTAGTCTGCCTCAAGTGCGGGGCCCAGTACGAGAGCAGGGTTTATGGCGACCAGCTCCAGATCGTTCTCACCGGCATATTCCCAGGCGGCTTTTTCCGCGACGGTTTTACTCTTCACGTAGGGTGATAAGTCAGTGCGAGAGAGGTCTGTCCAGTCTTGGTCGGTGAAGGTGCCGCTGTCCCGGCTGCCGGACATGACCGCGGCTACAGACGAGGTCAGAACCACACGTTTGATGCCATTTGCAGTAGCAGCTTTGAGCACGTTAATCGTGCCTGTTTTCGCTGGCACGATGACCTCGTTCTCATCTTTGGGCTGTACTATGGGCACTGGGGACGCCACGTGTAGGATGCAGTCGCAACCTTGGGCAGCTTCTACCCAGCTTGCCTCATCCATTAGGTCAGCTGAAGCGAACTCAAGGGCGTCAATGCGATCGGTATGGCTCGCCAGCGTTGCTTTGATCGCGTCGCCACGTGCGGCATCGCGGAGCGTACCGCGCACATCGTAGCCATGGTTGAGCATCTCAATAATGCAGTGACTGGCGATAAATCCGCTCGCTCCAGAAATCAGTACCTTCGGCATTGTGTATCCTATGAATTAGCTAATTGTTGGTGTACATGCTACTGCATGTTGCCGACAAGCACCAAAAGCTTGCAAAATATGAGGCTCTTTAGGCTCAGAACTTTAAGCTCAGAACTTAAAACTGAGAACTTTAAGTTCAGATCTTCGGGCGCGAAACTTTAGACTCAATCCAAAAAGTTTGCTCGCATTTATTTAAGATTCCCAATTCCTCCAAATTTCTATTGCACAAACACGCACTTAGGGTACGTTTAGATCTAGGCTGTCGCCGGCGTTAAATGGCGGCGTTGCGGAATTGGGCCGCGGCAGGGCTCGCGGAAAACTTGTGAACGAGTGTTTGTCATTCGGTTCGATTTTTCGTTGTTGCGCTCAAAGCCAAGCATTGTTTTTGGGGTAAGACTTTAGCTTTTTGTTGGAAGAGGAGTACTCACCGATTGTGAGAGAACGAATATGTGCGGCTATTAGCGGAAATTACCAGTGAGCTCACTGACGCCTCAATCTAGTGACCGAATCGGCGAACCTTTTAACAAGGTCAGTCGGCGAACCGTTGTTGGTTACGGTTTTGGTGACTTTGGTTTCAACCTTTACGCTACCGGCCTTAATCTTTACCTTCTTTACTACTATACGGACGTGCTTGGCATAGGCCCGGCTGTGGCTGGTCTTATCTTTATGATCCCGGTGATCTGGGACGGCATCTCTGACCCTTTGATGGGTTGGGTAGCTACTCGCACGCGTACCCAGCTTGGGAAATTTCGCCCATATATTCTGTTTGGTGCGCCATTTGTGGGGCTCAGCTTTGTTGGCATGTTTGCTGCGCCCGTTTGGTTTCCCGATCAGGTTGTGGCGGCGAGCTTAATTTCCCACATTGTTTTCCGCACTATGTACACAGTGGCGTCGGTACCTTACTCATCCCTTGCGGCTGCAATTACTTACGACAGTCAAGAGCGCGGCACTATGGCGGCGGTGAGAATAATGAGCGCAATGGCTGGCGGAGTGGTTACTGCGGCAACCCTGTTAGAGCTTGCTAGCTATTTTGGCGGCGGGGACTTTCGCGAAGGGTTTATAATGGCGGGGCTGCTCTATGCACTGATCGCAACAGTCGTAATGTCAGTTGTTTTTTACACTACAGCCGAAAAACCCATTGTTGCAGATCAGGTGCAACTCACCACGGCGCAAACCCTGGCCTTCGTAAAGTCCAATACCGCGTTCTGGGTGTTATGCGGTGCGTCCTTCGTCGGTATCATTGGCTCAACTATGGGTGGCAAAGCGCTGGTGTATTACATCAGTTACTACGCAGATCAACCCGAAGCGGTTTCTATTATTCTGCCTCTGGGGATATTGGGGGCCTGTATTGGCATTCCCCTGTGGACCTTGGTCGCGCGTAGGCTATCCAAACGCGCTGTTTGGATAATGGGTGGTTGCGGTGCCGCCATTGGCAACTTTGTCCTTTTAGGTTTGGAAATTACGGATGTTGCCTCTTTATCCGCACTCGTCATTTTCAGCGGCATTTGCGGTGGCTCCATTGCGGTCATGTTTTGGTCTATGCTCCCCGATACTGTGGAGTTTGGCGAATTGCGCAGCGGTGTGCGCGATGACGGTATTTTGTTTGGCCTTTGCCAATTTATCAGTAAAGCAGGTTCCGGCTTAGGTGTTGGCATGATTGGTTTGTTACTCAGTTTCATCGGTTACAGTGCAAATGAGGTGCAGAGCGAAGAAACGCTGCAAGGCATTCGTATGGCCGCTTTTTTGATACCTGCTGTGTGCTCTCTTTGTTCTGTCGCTGTGATCACCCTATACCCGCTAGATGAACTCATGCACCGGCGTATTGTGCGCGCTTTGCTTTGGAGAAGACGAAGAGCGCTCTCCTGACCTACGCAATGTCCGGTGCTAGCCGGCATAGCTGGTTCCGCCCTCGCATTTAGTTAAAGAATGTATTGATAAGAGTTATAAGGATTGTCAGTTAGATGAGAAAGTTAGTTACAGGGTTACTTTTGCTGCTGGTGAGTACCATTGGTTGGTCTGGTGCTGGGCCAGAGGCTGAGTCCCCGAAGACTGCGGAGTTAAGCCTACTTGTATACAACACTCATGGCTTGCCCGAGCTTATTGCCGGCGATAAACCAAGAGAGCGATTCCCAAAGATAGGGGAGTTGACCAAGGGCTATGATTTATCCCTGTTGCAAGAAGATTTTGCCCACCACGACCTGCTGTTGCAACATGTGAGGCGTCCAACAGACGCAGTGCAAGGCAGCGATGCGCGCATTCCTGAGTGCATGGTCTGTTCTGGATCTGGGTTGACGCTTGTCTCAAACTTGCCGAAATCCGATTGGCAGGTTCGCTCTTCCTTCAAGCCCTTCGATACCTGTTCCGGCTGGGTCAGTGGGTTAAACGACTGTTTTGCGCAAAAGGGTTTTCAGTTGATTACTTTGGAAAACACGCTCGGGCATCGGATTTTTATGGTGAATACGCATCTTGATGCTGGGCGCAGCGAACTTGACCGAGAAGCAAGAGCGTCACAGCTAGATCAGATTGCGCTTACTCTAGAGACGGAAGCGGGCAGCTCGGCAATACTGCTTGCAGGTGATCTAAATCTCCACTGGGAAACCCCTTCGGATAACGAGTTACTGCAAAACTTCGTTCAGCGCCTAAATCTTGTTGCTGCGCAAAAAGGGGGCGACGCATCAAGCAGTTGGCAGACCCTAGATTATATTTATTATCGCAGTAGCAAGGAAACTACTTTAAGTTTGATGAGTTCTGGCGAGGATGTCGCGTTCACTAGCGAAGGTAAACCGTTGAGCGACCACCCCGCACTTTTTGCAAATTTTACGATCCAATGAGACGCGCTGTTATGGTGGTGCAGTTGGTGCAGTTGGTGCAGTTGGTGCAGTTGGTGCGGATGGTGCGGATGGGTACTGTCGTTTGAGAGCGAGAGTGAAAGATTGCGCAAAGTGCCATCAGTTTAGAGATGTCCTGTTTAGATGCAGGTATGCAGATTTTGATTGGCTCTTTCTGTGCCAGACGTGTCTTTTACCTGTCAAAAACGAGCACGAGTTAACCTATACATACGGCGGCACTTGGAAGAGCAAGAAGAAGTAAAAGAAGAAGTAAAAGCAGCTGCAATTAAACGCCACTTTGAGTCAGTCTATGGTCAAGGCTAAGCGGTAATTGAATTATAGGGTTTTGATGCAGTTGCTCTTTTTGCGAAAAATAACTGAAGATACAAGTTCCTGGGGGAATTATGCAGAGTAGAAATTTATTACCAATTTTTGTGGTTCTGCTGAGTTTTGGTCTATTTTTTTTGCAGCACCTAGCTACCCAACCGCCCAGCGTAAAGGCGGCGGACGCTCCTCAAGATCAATTTTCAGCTGCAAGAGCCTACAAGGTCTTGGAAGTTCTACTAAAGGAAAATAAACCACACCCTGTAGGTTCACAAATGAACCAAGTGGTCAAAAATAGAATTAAAAATGAGCTAGATAAACTAGCCATAGAGTACGAAGAACAAAAAACATGGGCCTGTGCGTCAAGGTTTGGAAGTTGTGCTGAGGTAGACAACCTCATAGCGATAATCCCAGGAAAAACCGATGCGCCTTACTTGGCCTTAATGGCGCATTACGATTCAGTGCCCATGTCTCCGGGCGCAGGGGACGATGGGTCCGGGGTGGTGGCAATTATTGAAACTGCCAGAGCACTTAAACTAGAAGCGCCTTTCCAACACCCAATTGCGTTGATTTTTACTGACGCCGAAGAAATTGGTCTAGTAGGTGCCGAAGCTTTTTTTGAGCAACACCCTTTGGCAAAAAAAGTAGGCATCGTTCTGAATGTTGAAGGTAGCGGATCTTCTGGCAGCAGTATGGTGCTGAGGACTTCAAAAAATAATCAACTGCTAATGAAAAGTTACTCTGCTGAAAATGCCGAGCCCTATGGATATTCTTTTGTAAAAGAAATCTTTAAGAGGATGCCAAACGACACTGATTTTAGTGTTGTTGAAAGAGCCCAAATTTCAGGAATAGATTTTGTTTTTGCTGGAGAAAGAAACCATTACCACACCCCTAATGACAACTTAGAGAACATTGATCTTAAAACCATCCAACATCACGGCGAAAATATTTTGCCCTTATCCAGAGAGCTGGCTTCTGTTGAATGGAATGAAATGGGAGATGAATATGTTTACGCAGGCGAGGTATATGGACTCTGGACTCAATGGCGATCATCGAACAGCATAATTATTTTGCTGGTAAGTTTGTTGTTACTGTTGGCCGCTTTGGCTAAGTCCAATGCCAGCCTTAAAGGCATTGCTCTCGGGGTTGTGTTCTCGCCGCTCACTGTCGTCATTACAGTCTTATCAGGTGCGTTAGGGTTCTATTTGTTGTCCATCACGTCAGGCACAATTATAAGCTGGCCGGGCATAGATTGGCCGTATCGTCTTTTACTCCTCGGTGCCACTGGTATCGGTTTGTTGACGGCGACTATGCTAAACAAAAGGTTTGTCGATCAGATTGATATGATCTTTGGCGCTTGGTTTTTTTGGTTCCTAATTGCCTTTGCGACATCTATTTACCTGCCGGATGCTGCCAATAATTTCGTCCTGCCAATAATGGGCGCGAGCTTATTGATTGTGTTGTCGAACTTCATCAAGGAAAAGTACAGGGTCCCATTTCTGTCGTCGGTATTGGTTATGACAATACCATTTACCCTCGGGCTGTTATTTTCTCTGGAGCAAAGCCAAGGCTATAAGCTGGTTTGGGCATTACTGCCCTTTATCGGTCTTTTTGCCCTAATAATTACGCCTTTCTTGTATGACGTAAATAAGAAATTCTCCTTTGGGTTGCTCTTTATAGTGGCCGGGGTTTCTATACTTATGGCGAGTAATACCCACCTTTATACTGAGGATCGACCTCAGCACGTGAATATTCTTTTCTATGAAGATTTGGATTCGGGCCAAGCACATGTTGAATTGGCTGGGGATTATAAGGCAATATTTTCTGAACCTTTCATAGAACCTATATCAAGTTACGTGGCGGCTGAGCAGCCTCAATCGTTATTGCCCTTTAATAAAGAGATCATTTCTACTAACTGGGCTAAAACTGATTCCAGCGGATGGGCGGGGCCTTCGCTGATGTCTTATGCAAAGAGCGACAGTGATAAAACGGTAAGCCTTAAGTTAAAAAGCAACAGATCAGCAAGCCGGTTGGTTCTACTCCTAGCAGAAAATTCTGGGTTAGCTTCTTATGCTCTTGGGGAGTTGGAAGTCAAACCTATTCTAAGTAAGTGGGGCTTATACAAGGGCTACTATGCGATCTATCTAAATGGCATCTACGACAAGGTTGTAGATTTGAGACTGACATTTAAAACTGCCGATGCGACAACGCAGGGGTATCTTATGGATATTAGTACGCAGTTACCCCCGTCTGTGAATGACTTATTTAATGACCGAACGGGCATTTTTTCGCCGGTACACAGAGGAGATCAATCGGTGTTAATGAAAAGGATAGAATTTTAATTTTCATCCAAATATATTTCGACGGCTGCTAAAGCTATTTAGAGCCAGTCAGAGACGAGGAAGCAGGAGCCAGCTGTCCGCTTCCAATGATGTTCTGAAATCGTTAAATTTGAGCAATTCCGACACTAAGAACAAAGGTAGCAAGACATGCACACACTCGTAGACCCGCTAAAAAGAGCATTGCAAATTAGGCCCAATGAAGTAGCTGTGATCGACGGCGAGAAAATGTTCACCTATGCAGAGTTGTGGGAACGCTGTTCTAGGCTTGTTGGCGCTCTGCAAAACTTAGGGGCGGTAAATGGCGATCGTATTGCTATTCTCTCTAATAACAGTCACCAGTATTTTGAAGCCTATATGGGTATACCCGCTGGCCGGATGGTTGTTGTGCCGCTCAACACGCGCCATGCGCTACCCGAGCTGATGTATGCGCTTGAAGATTCTGGTGCGAAAATACTCTTAACCGACCGCGAAGATATCGGTGGGTTACAAGG